>CAZAOL010000005.1:0-25206 GCA_964486785.1 uncultured Oscillospiraceae bacterium | reverse complement strand
ACTGCACCTTGTAGATGCTTACCGCCTTCTGGGTGGTGGTGCTGGCAACATAGCAAGCAAACAAGCCCGAGGTGGAGTTGTAGAACATCGTATTTCTAGTGGCTGTTCCGCTGGCGGTGATAGTGGCTTCGCCGGTGCTGGAATCGATGGCAATCGACCAAGAACCGTCATCCGTCAGACTGGTGGTGGTTTTCAAAAAGTTATTGGAAGAGGAGGACGCGTACAGGTAGCCGGAGGTGCCGGTGTAGAAGCCGAATGTGCCGGAAACCGTACCGGTGACCAACTGGATGACCTGAGTATCGCTGCCGAATTTCACCGCTGTGCCGGACTTGGTAACAGGTGCACGCCCGCGGTTGCCGGTATTCTGGGTGGTGGACATGGCGTAATTGTAATCCGATGCCACGATGATGATCTGGTCACCGGCAGCCAAGGAGGACACATCGGTAACCTTCACAGCGGTATCGAACGCAGCAACCACATCGCCGGTAGGGCCGGACTCGGTGCTGCCGCTGTCACCGCTGTCGGTGTTGCCGCTGTCGGTGTTGCCGCTGTCGGAGATCTCTACATACTGCACCTTGTAGATGCTGACCGCCTTTTGGGTGGTGGTGCTTGCCGCATAGCAGGCAAACAGACCGGAGGTGGAGTTGTAGAACATGGTATTTCTGGTATTCGTACCGTTGGAGGTAATGGTCGCCTCGCCGGTGCTGGAATCGATGGCGATTGACCAAGCGGAGTTTTCGGAATAGCTGGTAGAGGTCTTTAGGAAGTTGCTGGAAGAGGAGGACGCGTACAGATAGCCGGAAGTGCCGGTGTAGAAGGCGAACGTACCGGAAATGCCGCCCGCGCCCAGCAAAATGACCTGCGTGTCGCTGTCGAAGCTGACAGCATTGCCGGACTTGGTAACGGGTGCACGCCCACGGTTGCCGGTATTCTGGGTGGTGGACATGGCGTAGTCATAGTCCGCAGCCACGATGATGATCTGATCGCCGGCGGACAGAGAGGACACATTGGTGACCTTCACGGCGGTGCTGAAATTAGCAGTCACATCGCCGCTCAGACCCGGGCTGGTAATGCCGGTATCGGTGTCACCGCTGTCGGTGTTGCCACTGTCGGTATTGCCGCTGTCGGAGATCTCTACATACTGCACCTTGTAGATGCTGACCGCCTTTTGGGTGGTGGTGCTTGCCGCATAGCAGGCAAACAGACCGGAGGTGGAGTTGTAGAACATGGTATTTCTGGTATTCGTACCGTTGGAGGTAATGGTCGCCTCGCCGGTGCTGGAATCGATGGCGATTGACCAAGCGGAGTTTTCGGAATAGCTGGTAGAGGTCTTTAGGAAGTTGCTGGAAGAGGAGGACGCGTACAGATAGCCGGAAGTGCCGGTGTAGAAGGCGAACGTACCGGAAATGCCGCCCGCGCCCAGCAAAATGACCTGCGTGTCGCTGTCGAAGCTGACAGCATTGCCGGACTTGGTAACGGGTGCACGCCCACGGTTGCCGGTATTCTGGGTGGTGGACATGGCGTAGTCATAGTCCGCAGCCACGATGATGATCTGATCGCCGGCGGACAGAGAGGACACATTGGTGACCTTCACGGCGGTGCTGAAATTAGCAGTCACATCGCCGCTCAGACCCGGGCTGGTAATGCCGGTATCGGTGTCACCGCTGTCGGTGTTGCCACTGTCGGTATTGCCGCTGTCGGAGATCTCTACATACTGCACCTTGTAGATGTTCACAGCCTTCTGGGTAGTGGTGCTTGCCACATAGCAAGTAAACAGGCCGGAGGTGGAGTTGTAGAACATGGTATTTCTGGTATTCGTACCGTTGGAGGTAATGGTCGCCTCGCCGGTGCTGGAATCGATGGCGATTGACCAAGCGGAGTTTTCGGAATAGCTGGTAGAGGTCTTTAGGAAGTTGCTGGAAGAGGAGGACGCGTACAGATAGCCGGAAGTGCCGGTGTAGAAGGCGAACGTACCGGAAATGCCGCCCGCGCCCAGCAAAATGACCTGCGTGTCGCTGTCGAAGCTGACAGCATTGCCGGACTTGGTAACGGGTGCACGCCCACGGTTGCCGGTATTCTGGGTGGTGGACATGGCGTAGTCATAGTCCGCAGCCACGATGATGATCTGATCGCCGGCGGACAGAGAGGACACATTGGTGACCTTCACGGCGGTGCTGAAATTAGCAGTCACATCGCCGCTCAGACCCGGGCTGGTAATGCCGGTATCGGTGTCACCGCTGTCGGTGTTGCCGCTGTCGGTGTTGCCGCTGTCGGAGATCTCTACATACTGCACCTTGTAGATGTTCACAGCCTTCTGGGTAGTGGTGCTTGCCACATAGCAAGTAAACAGGCCGGAGGTGGAGTTGTAGAACATGGTATTTCTGGTATTCGTACCGTTGGCGGTAATGGTCGCCGCGCCGGTGCTGGAATCGATGGCAATCGACCAAGCAGAGCTTTCAGAATAGCTGGTAGAAGTCTTTAACAGGTTACTGGAAGAGGACGAAGCGTACAGATAACCGGAAGTGCCGGTATAGAAGGCGAACGTACCGGAAATGCCGCCCGCGCCCAACAAAATGACCTGCGTGTCGCTGCCGAAGCTGACAGCATTGCCGGATTTGGTAACGGCGGCACAGCCACGGTTGTTGGTATTCTGGGTGGTGGACATGGCGTAGTCATAGTCCGCCGCCACAATGATGATCTGGTCGCCGGCGGACAGAGAGGACGCGCTGGTGACCTTAACCGCGGTGCTGAAGTTGGCTGTCACAGAGCCGCTCAGACCCGGGCTGGTAATGCCGGTATCGGTGTCACCGCTGTCGGTGTTGCCGCTGTCGGTGTTGCCGCCGTCGGTGCTGCCGGAATCGATCGCTACATACTGCACCTTGTAGATGCTCACAGCCTTCTGAGTCGTGGTGCTTGCCGCATAGCAGGCAAACAGGCCGGAGGTGGAGTTGTAGAACATGGTATTTCTGGAATTCGTACCGTTGGCGGTAATGGTCGCCGCGCCGGTGCTGGAGTTGATAGAAATTGACCACGCGGAGTTTTCGGAATAGCTGGTAGAAGTCTTTAACAGGTTGCTGGAAGAGGACGAAGCGTACAGATAGCCGGAAGTGCCGGTATAGAAGGCAAACGTCCCGGAGATGCCGCCCGCGCCCAGCAAAATGACCTGCGTATCGCTGCCGAAGGTAACGGCGTTTCCGGACTTGGTAACGGCGGCGCAGCCACGGTTGCTGGTATTCTGGGTGGTGGACATGGCGTAGTCATAGTCCGCAGCCACAATGATGATCTGGTCGCCCGCGGACAGAGAGGACGCGCTGGTGACCTTAACCGCGGTGCTGAAGTTGGCTGTCACAGAGCCGCTCAGACCCGGGCTGGTAATGCCGGTATCGGTGTCACCGCTGTCGGTGTTGCCGCTGTCGGTGTTGCCGCTGTCGGTGTTGCCGGAATCGGTTGCTACATACTGCACCTTATAGATGTTGATTGCCTTCTGGGAAGATCCGGAAGCATAGCAGGAGAACAGGCTGGAGGTGGAGTTGTAGTACATGGTATTCCGGGTGGCAGTACCGTTAGAGCTGATGGTAGCCGCGCCACTGGAATCGATGGAAATGGACCACGCAGCATCGGCAGAGTAGCTGGTGGTTGTTTTTAAGTAGTTATAGGAGGAAGAAGACGCATACAAATAGCCGGAGGTGCCGGTGTAGAACGCAAAGGTCCCGGAAATGCCGCCATAGGCAAGCTGAATCACCTGCGTATCACTGCCGAAGCTGACCGAAGTGCCGGACTTTGTGACCGCGGCCTGACCGCGGTTGTTGCTGTTTTGGGTGGTGGACATGGCGTAGTCGTAGTCTGCGGCCACGATGATAATCTGATCGCCGGCAGACAGCGAGGACGCACTGGTAACCTTTACAGCCGTGCTGAAGTTGGCAGTCACAGAGCCGCTCAGACCGGGACTGGTAATCTCGGTGCTGGAACCGGAATTGCTGCTACCCCCCACCTTGTAAATGGCAACCGCCTTTTGGGTGCTTGTGGACGCGTAGCAGGAAAACAGGCTGGAGGTAGCATTGTACATCAGCGTGTTTCTGGTATTCGTACCGCTGGCCGTGATGGTTGCCGCGCCGGTACTGGAATCGATGGTGATTGCCCACGAACCGTTATCGTTGAGACTGGTAGCGGTCTTCAAATTGTTGCTGGAAGAAGACGCGGCATACAGATACCCGGAGCTCACATTGAAGCCGAAGGTACCGGAAACCGAGCCGGTCTCCAGCGTAATAATCTGGGCATCGTCGCCATAGCTCACCGTTGAGCCAGACTTTGTAACCGCGGCTTGACCGCGGTTGTTTGTATTTTGTGTAGTAGACAAGGCATAGTCATAGTCTACCGCCACAATCAGGATCTGATCGCCCGCGCTGAGGCTGGACGCACTGGTAACCAGAGTCGCAGTGCCTGTAGTGGCCGCCGCAGTGGGGACCAGCAGGAACGGCAACACCAAGCTGATTAAGACCAGCATGCTGATTATCCGCATAGATAATTTTTTCATATCGTGCCTCCTATAGATAGCTATTCCATGATAAGCATATTATAATGGAAAATCCTTGAAAATGCAAGGATAATGTTTTGAAAAAATGCACAAAATACCTTATTTATATTTGTTTCTTTCGCAAAAAATTTAAATTTATTTCAGGTTACGGTACTTCAGCCGCGCAGGTGTTTACATAACGCAAAACAGGAGCGGAATACTCCGCTCCTGTTTCGGTTTGCTATTCAAAAATGGTTAGACTTCCTTCTTTTTCAGCACCACCAGTGCCGCACCGGCCACGCCCATGGCGACCACCAGTGCCGCTACTGCGTAGTCACCGGTCTTCGGTACATCATCGCCGGAGCTCTGAGTATCGTCGGAATCCTGAGTGTCGTCGGGGTCCTGAGTGTCGTCGGGATCCTGAGTATCGTCGGAACCCTGAGTATCGTCGGAACCCTGAGTATCATCGGAACCCTGAGTATCGTCGGAACCCTGAGTATCATCGGGATTCTGGGTATCATCGGGATTCTGAGTGTCGTCGGGATTCTGAGTGTCGTCGGGATCCTGAGTGTCGTCGGGATCCTGAGTGTCGTCGGGATCCTGAGTATCATCGGGATCCTGAGTGTCGTCGGGATCCTGAGTATCATCGGGATCCTGAGTGTCGTCGGGATCCTGAGTGTCGTCGGGATCCTGAGTATCATCGGGATTCTGAGTATCGTCGGGATCCTGAGTATCATCGGAACCGGGGATGTTGTTAACGCCTTCGATATAGCCGCAGAAGGTCAGCCATGCGCTATCCGCATCCAGCGGCACTTCGCCTTCACCGAACACGAAACCGCCTTCCATCCACCAGCCCTTATACTCGCCTACCTCCTGCAGCATCATTGCCAGCTCCTCGGTGGCAGGATACAGGCCCTTGGCCTTATACTCCATGAGGGCATCGCTGTAGTCGGTCTTGTAGTAATTACCGTCTTCGCCAATCACCGTAACGTTGAGCTGATGGTAGGTTGCCGCTTCCGCCATATTGACGGAAATATCATCGAAATTCACCAGAACCAGCGGCCCATCGGCAGTGCCCAGATGATAGAAGCCATCCTCGCCCAGCACAATCACGTCCGGCTCATTGTCGGTCACCTCGATGGTCACCAGCGCATCCTTATCGGCAGTGAAGTCGAGGAAAGTGTGGGTATTTTCATAAACAGTGGTAAAGGTTTGGGGAACAAAGACATCATCGCTGGTTTTCTCAACCGTCAAATTCACAGAACCAACACCGGAAATGCCCACCATGATGCCGGGGCCCACATTGGTCTGTGTACGCTCCATGACATTGGTCTTGTTTTCGGTCTGATCCCACACGTAGAAGCTGCCAGCGCCCCAGTAGCCCACAAGAGCCTTGGTGTTGTCCGCGGTGAAGGTATACACGCCGATTTCAGTCGGGGAGAACTCATAAATGGTAGTAACCGCGCTGGAATCCAGTGTCAGAGCGTTATTGCCCAGCACAAGCTTCGTGTCAGAAATGACATACGCTTCCTTTGCTACAGGCTCTTCCTCAGTGTTGGAAGGAGTGGAGATATTTTCGGGGATCTCCTGACCGAACAGCAGCCATGCGTACTCAGGATAATCCACAAATACGTTCCGCACGCCGGTAATGGACTCAACGGAGTCGTTGCGGCCCATTTCCCAAGTGTCAACAGGGTCTTCTTCCATCCATTTCAGCAGGATGTCCAGATTCTCAATAACACCGCTGGTGCCCCACATATTGACGGTATTGCCCCAACGGACATACATATACAGCACGGTACGGGCGCAGTCGCCACGGACGGACAGGCCGGGATCGTAGTAGCCCTGGCTCTCACCGTAGGCGGTGTTGCCCCGGGAGCTGTTTTCATTGGGGTTGGCGGCACGCAGGTGCATAATATCGCCGACGTCCGTATCGTTGCTGCCGATGCACTTGCTGTTGGGCCAAACGTGCTCCTGATTGTACTGAGAGCCGTTTTGCCATACACCGCTGACCTTCAGTCCCAGATAGAAGGTGGATACATAGTTGTAGTCATTACTCACGCAATCGGTATACTGATAGAACTTCCGGCAGTCCATGGAGCTGCTGGAGCTGTACTTGGTATAGCTGGTATGCTCAGTCACCATCATATCCTGCAACGCCTCATACAGGTCGCTGCTGGGCGCGTTGGTGGCAGAAGTGCCGCCGGAGAGCTGGGACATAATTTCATAGGCATAGTCGCCCACGTAGTAATCGGTGGCATATGTAGACAGGAACTCTACCACCTCACCACGGGCACCCCAGTTGGTGATCACACCGTTGACGGTATTGTAAACCACGTCGTCGGCAGAATCATAGCCGGTGGGGTCGGTTTGGATGCCGGTGTAAACCGAGCCGCACTTGGTGCAGACACCGTTTTCCCATTGATGGTTGCACTTGTCGGAATCGCCGGAGTCGCCGGAGCCGGCATCCTCATTTCTGATCAAATAGATGCACACAACCCCCATCTTACTGCTGGCATCATAGCAGGAGAACAGGCTTGCACCGGAATTGTAGCGCAGGTTATTTCTGGAGTAGCTGCCCTGTGCCACGATGGTGGCGACACCGGTATCCGCATCCACGGTAATTTTCCACGAGCCATTGTCGTTCAGTGTTTCAGATGTTCTCAGATAGTTATTGGAAGAAGACGCGGCGTAGAGATAGCCGGTCTCGGTGCTGAAGCCGAAGGTGCCGGAAACCGTACCCTCTACCAGCTCGATAATTTGCACATCGCTGCCAAAGCTCACCGTGTCGTCGGACTTGGTCACCTCGGCCTGCACCCGGTTATTATTGGCCTGAGTGGTGCTGATGGCATAATCATAGTCCGCCGCGGCGATGATGATCTTGTCGCCCGCCTTCAAATGGGAGACGCTCTTAATCAGCACATTGGTATCGCCGTCTTCCAGCTCTCCGCCGCTGTCGGGCTGATCCGGCACGACATCCGGAACTTCCTGAACATCGTCTACCAGATAGATGCACACAGCCTTCTGGGTGGTGCTGTCGGCTGCGTAGGCAGAGAAAATCTTGTTGGAGCTGTTGTAGAAAATACGGTTTTTGGTGTTGCTGCCCTGAGCAACGATTACCGCCTCGCCGGTGCCGGCATCTACAGTAATCTGCCAGGATCCGTTCTCATCCAGCGTGGACTTGCTGCGCAGAAGATTTTGGGTAGAGGAAGCGGCATACAGATAGCCCGCCTCAGTGCTAAGACCAAATGTACCGGAAACTACGCCAGCTTCTAGCTGGATGACTTGGGTAGTTTCGTCAAAGGTCACGGTATTGCCGGACTTGGTCACCTCGGTTTGACCGCGGTTGTTTCCGTTTTGGGTAGTGGACAGCGCCTGATCGTAATTCGCCGCCACAATGATAATCTTATCGCCCGCCTTCAGGCTGGACACATTGGTGACCAGCGTGGCTGTACCCACCGTAGCTGCGGTCGCGGGGACGAAGCAGAACGGCAGAACCATGCACAGCACAAGCAGGGCGGTGATGATCCGAATTGTATGCTTTTTCATAAAAATCCTCCTGTTTTATAGTCTGTATTCTAGTATACCGTGAAATCGCCCAAAAGGCAAGCACTTTTTTACAGATTTTTTCATCAAATTGCAGCCCAATCAGGCAGCTTTTCAAACGAAATCTGCCGTCCTTCATATGGGAAGCTTATGCGCCGGGAAAACAGCATAGGCTCGGTACGTCCGTCCCGTGAGCCGTACTTGTGGTCACCCACCAGCGGAAAGCCCCGGCTGGCAAACTGTACACGGATTTGATGGCTTCGCCCGGTATGCAGACGCACCGCCACCAAGGAGGTCTCCCCTGCCGTCAGCCGGGAAAACTCCAGTCTTGCTTTCTTCACGCCCTTGCGCTCCCGCTTTACTACGAATACTTTATTTTTCCCGCTGTCCTTCCACAGAAGATCCGTCCAATCCCCTTGCTCCGGCGGCACTCCGTGAACCATGGCAACATATTCCTTTACCATCGTCCCCTCCTGCACCGCCTTGCTTAGTGTTGCCGCCGTCTGCTTTGTCCGGGCATAGACCATCACGCCGCCTACATTCTTATCCAGCCGGTGGACGGGGAAAAGCTGTCCGCCCATGACCTGCTCCAACGCCCGGGGCAGCTCCGTTTCCGAATCCATGCCCACCGGTTTGACGCACACGGCTATCCTTTCATCGCTAAAAAGAATCTCCACGTTCCTCTCCCCTTTCTTTCTTAAAGTATACCATAAAACTGCCCACTTGCAACTTTTGAATTTCCCGGTATAATATTAAAGTGATGAAACGGAGGAAATCCCTTATGACAACGAAAGATTTTCAAGCTAAACGTCCGCTGGCGATTTTTCTGAGCTATTTTCGCCGGCATTGGAAGCTGTTTACTGTGGACATTCTGTGTGCTGTAGCCATCGCGCTGATCGACCTGTCTTTCCCTCTGCTGACCCGCAGCGCGCTGTACGATATGCTGCCCGGGCAGATGTACCGGCTGTTCTTTACCGTCATGGTCGGCGCGCTGGCATGCTATGTGCTGCGTTCCTTTTTAAGCTACATCGTAGCCTACTACGGCCACACCTTCGGCATCCGTGTAGAGGCAGATATCCGGGCGGATCTGTTCCGCCATATGCAGTCCATGAGCTTTGATTTTTACGATGCCAACCGCACCGGACAGCTCATGAGCCGGCTGACCACCGATTTGTTTGACCTGACGGAGCTGGCGCACCACGGCCCGGAGGATTTGCTTACCAGCGTGCTTACCATTATCGGCGCGCTGACTGTCATGGCGGCCATTCGCTGGGAGCTGGCGCTGGTGGTTGCGCTGATGATTCCCGTATTCCTGCTGGTGGTCTTTTCCCTTCGCCGCAGTATGGGCAAGGCCTCCCGTGGGGTAAAGCAAAAAATCGGCCATATCAATCAGGAGATCGAAAGCTCCCTGTCCGGCATCCGCACCGCCAAAGCCTTTGCCAACGAAGCTGTGGAGAATAACCGCTTCACCGCCGCCAACAGCCAGTTCAAAACCTCCAAACGGGAATTCCACAAGGCTATGGGCCGTTTTCACAGCTTCATTGAATTCTTCCTGTGCAGTCTGAACGTGGTGATTATCGGAATCGGCGGCTGGTTCGTGATGCGTGGCGATATGGACTACCGGGATCTTTTGACCTTCACTTTATATATTGCCTCCTTTGTAAGTCCCATGCGGAAGCTCTCCGGCTTTTCCGAGATGTTCGCCAATGGCTTTGCTGGCCTGAACCGCTTTGTGGATCTGATGCGCACCGAGCCCACCCTGCAGGATAAGCCGGATGCCCCCGACCTTGAAAACGTCCGGGGACAGATTGATGTGGAGCAGGTCAGCTTCGCCTATGACGGGAATCTGGATGTGCTCCGAAATGTGACGATACACGTCGCCCCGGGAGAAACCGTAGCGATCGTAGGCCCCTCCGGCGGCGGAAAGACCACATTGTGCCAGCTTATCCCCCGTTTCTATGATGTATCCTCCGGCGCGATCAGGATCGACGGCACGGACATCCGGGATGTGACCCAACGCTCTATACACGAAAGCATCGGCATCGTGCAGCAGGAGGTGTTCCTGTTTGCTGACACGATTTTGGAAAACATCCGCTACGGAAAGCCGGATGCCACCATGGAGGAAGTGATTGAGGCAGCAAAGAAAGCCGAAATTTATGAGGACATTCTGGCAATGCCCGAGGGCTTCCAAACCTATGTAGGAGAGCGGGGCACCCTACTGTCCGGCGGTCAAAAGCAGCGGGTCGCCATTGCCCGAATCTTTCTGAAGGATCCCCCCATCCTGATTCTGGACGAAGCCACCTCAGCATTGGATTCCGTAACGGAAGCCAAGATCCAGCGTGCCTTCGATTTGCTGGCAAAGGGGCGCACCACTCTGATCATCGCCCACCGGCTCAGCACGATCCGTGCCGCAAGCAGAATCATTTCCATCGCCGACGGTGTAATCGCCGAATGTGGCACCCATCAGGAGCTCTTGGCTGCCGGCGGTATCTACGCGGATCTGTATACCACCCAAACCGCATAAAAAAGGTGCGTTGCAAAATGAGATTTGCAACGCACCACTTTTATACCTGTTTATCTTCCGCCACGGGAATTGCTTTGCGACTGTGCTTCCTCCTCAGCGATTGCGGACTGAATCTGCTCCGCGATCGTCACGGTCAGCTCCATCGTCTGACCCCTGCGGTACACCGAAAGTACAAGCTCGTCTCCCACCTGAGAGGTCTGCACTACGTCCACCAGATCCTGAGCACCGGTGATCTCCTTATCCCCGGCCTTGGTGACGATGTCGCCCACCTGCAATCCCGCCTTCTGCGCGGGGCTGTTATCGACGATCTGCTGCACCGCCGCACCGGCAGGCAGACCGTAAAGCAGAGCCTCGTCAGATACATCGGACACCGACACACCCATATAGGGCTTGGAAATATACCCCTTCTCAATGATGCTCTCTACGATGGAGCGAATGGAATTGATGGGAATGGCAAAGCCAATGTTGTCAATGGAGGCCGCGCTGCTGGAGGAGCCGGAATATTTGGCGTTGGTAACGCCAACCACCTCGCCGTACATATTGAACAGCGCGCCGCCGGAGTTGCCGGAATTGATCGCGCAGTCGGTCTGTATCAGATCCATGGTCACATTGTTGGAGAAGGTGACCTCACGCCCCATTGCGCTGACTTTGCCCGCGGTGAGGGTAAAGGTCAGCTCACCCAGGGGGTTACCGATTGCTACCACATCGTCGCCTACATTCATATTGTCCGAATCGCCGAGGATCACAGGGGCAAGTCCCTCCGCGTCGATTTTCAGCACGGCAATATCGTTGCTTTCATCGTATCCAATGAGCTGGGCTTCATGCTCCTCGCCGCTGTACAGTGCCACGGTGATGCTGTCGGAACCCTCGATAACGTGGAAGTTGGTGAGAATATAGCCATCCGAGCTGATTATAAAGCCGGAGCCGGAGGCGGCAGAGGTGGACTGAAAGCCCCAGTAATTGGTGGTGATGGAGGTTGTAATGCCCACGGTGGAGCCAACGTTGGCGGCATAGACCTCCGCGGCGGTCATCAGCTTATCGGTATCGATCTGGGTGATGTCCAGCACGGTATTGCCCCGGTCACCCTCCAAAAGCGTAGAGCCGTTCTGCTCGGGCGTTTCCGCTTCGTCCTTCTCTTGCTCAGAGGGAACGGAATTCTCCGTATCCGGCTTGGCCAGCAGCTCCTGCGCCAGCAGGACACCCCCTGCGCCCAAAGCACTGCCTACCAAAGAGAAGCACAGTGCCAAAGCTACAATCGCTCCGCCACGACCCTTCTTTTTCTTTCCGGGAGGTGTCGGCTCGGGCACGGGCACGTTTACAGTCTGGTGCTGCCACACCGGCGGCTCAAAGGTGGGCTGCTGCGTAACCGGCTGCTCCGCAGCGGACGGATCTACGGTTTCGGGAATATCTACGTTTTCCATTTCATCCATTTTCTTATCTCCTTATTCCGAAGGAATTGATAGCTACAGCATAGCATCAAATGCTTTAATAAAACTGAACTTGGGGTGACAAACTTGTAAACGATGTGTAAATCCTGAGGTTAAAAATTCGGTCAGCCTACAGACCGACCGAATAGATTTCCATATCCCCGGACATTTACGTTTCCAGAAACCGCTTGATTGCCTCCAGCGTTTCATCGCTGATCACATGCTCGATCCGGCAGGCATCCTCCGCTGCCACAGCCTGCTCCACGCCAATGGTAGTCAGCAGCTTGGTCAGCACCGTATGCCGCTCAAATACCAGCGCGGCCGTTTCCAGCCCCTTGTCCGTAAGGGACAGAAAGCCGTCCGCATCGGTGACCACATAGCCCCCCTGCTTCAAAAGCCCCACAGCACGGCTGACGCTGGGCTTGGAATAGCCCATATGCTCCGCCACGTCAATGCTGCGGACACTGTCGCTGCTGCGGGTAAGCAGATATATGGTTTCCAAATACATCTCCGCAGATTCATGCAAGGCCATGGCGAAGCTCCTTTTCCTCTTTTTGCACAATATACCATAGCAACGCCTGTTTTTCAAGTGGAAAAATCCACGCAGCACCTATCCTGTGCTTGACCGTCCTTGCTTTTCAGCGTCCCATAAACTCATCCAGCCGGGCCAGCAGTGTCCCATCGTTCTGATAAGCAAAATCGTTGGCACAGGCCGCCACCGCCTCACCGGGAATCTCAAGCTCCCGGTGACGGGTCACATAGGAAACGAAGCCCTCCCACTGCTCCATGCCGCCGCAGGCGTGCACCGGATGCCGCCGCTCATGCCGCAGCCGATGCAAAAAGCGTGGATAGAGAATTTCCAAATCTCCCCGCAGTACCACCGTCAGCACCCGATAGCCATGCTCCTTGGCGATTTCGTGAAGCAGCTCCAGCTCCGATTGCCGGAAATTAGACTCTAAGATCAGATCCCCGTCCAGTCGGCAAAATTCCGAAAATACCATCCGCATCAGTGCCGCCGACGCCACCGAAAGCCGGTAGTTCTCCTCCCGGTTGGAAAACCCCACGGTGTCGCCCAAAACCTCCTTGAACCGGTCTTTGTAAAACACATGGACGCCATACCTTTGCGCCAGCCTTCCGGCAAAGGTGGATTTCCCCGTAGCCAGATCGCCCATAATCAGCAGCAGCCGTTTCATACGCCATCCTCCATACTTTTTGTGTCATTATAGCGTCTGCCAGTGCCAAAATCAACCTTTGCAAATACTGAGAAATACTGGACAAGCTGTCATATCTTTGATATAATTACCCAAGCTTAACATACCGACAAGGAGGAATCCCCATGAAAAAACTCATTCGTAAAGCTCTCAGCGGGCTGCTGGCACTGGTACTGCTGGCTTCCCTGCTGTGCGTCTGTCCCCTCTCCCCGGCGGAGGCTCTCAGCTCCAGCGCCGAGCCCGCTGCCGACATACAAAGCGGCTTGACGCTGCATTGCTGGAACTGGTCATTTAAGGAGATTGAGTCGAAGCTGGATCTGATCGCCAAGCTGGGCTATACCTCCATCCAGACCTCTCCCATCCAGCAGGCCAAGCAGGCCACCGACGGCTTCCCCAGCAACGACTGGTGGGTGTACTATCAGCCCGCCAGCTTCGCCATTGACGATACCGGTCTGAGCGCGCTGGGTACGAAGGCAGATTTTGAAAGTATGTGCAAGGCCGCCCATGAGCTGGGCATCAAGGTGATCGTAGACGTGGTTGCCAACCATATGGGCAATACCGAGACCGGCACCAACGGACTTGCCGCCAGCATCGTCAGCGACATCCGGGAGGATGCCGACTGCTGGCATGACGTAACTAAGAACACCAACGACTATTCCAGCCGTTTGGAGGTCACCCAGTACTGCATGGCAGGACTGCCCGACCTGAATACCTCCAACCCCAAGATTCAGACCTATGTTCTGAACTACCTGAAGGAGTGCATCGATGCCGGCGCGGACGGTTTCCGTTTTGATGCCGCCAAGCACATCGAGACCCCCGACGACGGCACCTTGGCCAGCGACTTTTGGCCCACTGTGATAGACGGTGCCAAGGACTACGCCAAGTCCTCCCGGAATATTGACCTGTACTGCTACGGCGAGCTGCTGGACAGCGTAGGCGGCAGTGTTTCCGTCAACTCCTACACCAAGTACATGAACATCACCGACAACAACTGGAGCGACAGCCTACTGCGCAACGTGGTGGTGGGCGGCAACGCCAGCTCCTTCTCCTCTCACTACATCAAGACCGCCGACGCCAGCCAGCTTGTGCTGTGGGCGGAATCCCACGACACCTTCGCCGACGGCACTACCTACGATGTCACCGATGCGCAGATTAACAAGGCATGGGCACTGGTAGCCGCCCGGAGCGACGCCATGAGCCTGTACCTTGCCCGCCCCGCCAATATGTCCCAGCTTTTGGGCGCAGGCTCTGTGACCGCGTGGTCTTATCCCGAGGTTGCCGCCGTGAACCTGTTCCACAATAGGTTCGTAGGCGAAGGCGAGTACGTGGCCAGCGAAGGCAGCATCGCTTATGTCGAGCGGGGCAATGCCGGCGTGGTGCTGGTAAACTGCAAGGGCGGCGAAGCCAGCGTCAGCGTCACCGCAAACGCCATGTCTGACGGCACCTACACCGACCAGCTCACCGGCAATACCTTCACCGTAGCCGACGGCAAGATCTCCGGCGAGATCGGCAGCACCGGCATTGCCGTTGTGTACGAAGCCGACCCCTGCTACCATGTAGAGCATGATGCCGATGGCCTGTGCAACCAGTGCCGGGCAAATGTGGGGCACACCTATGATGACAGCGGCCTGTGCGCCTGCGGCGACACCCTGATTCCCACCCGCACCGTCTATTTCATCAACTCGTTTAAGTGGGACACCGTCAATGTTTACTCCTGGTATGATGATATCAACATCATCACCTCCGCATGGCCCGGCAATGCCATGACCCATGAGGGCGGCCTTGTTTATAGCTGCACCGTACCTGCGGATGCCCCCAATATTATTTTCAACAACGGCACAGATCAGACCGACGATTTGTCCCTCCCCGAGGAGTCCACGGGTCTGGATACGTTTAATATGCTCAAGCTCCAGTGGACGACCTTCTCTGAGGATTTGCTGAACTCCGGCAACAATTCCACCGATTCTACTGAGCCCAGTGCGGACAGCACCTCCGGCACAGAAACCACCGCCCCCGATGATACGCAGGATAAGGATAACACCGCTGCCGACAATGGCACAGATCCCACCATTATCATCGCCATCGCAGCCGGTGTGGTTGCCATTGGCATCCTTATCGCGCTGATTATCTGCAAGCGCAAAGGCGTTCTCTAAGCGACCTTTCGGGTCTGTTGCAAAGCATAGATTTCGCAACAGACCCAATTAAAAATGAATATTGAATAATTGTGGTCGCCTGCGGCGATGATTTGAAATCAGCCGCATTGCGGCCACATTTATTCTTCATTCTTCCATATTCATTATTCATTAGGGTGTCAAAAAAAGGTACGTTGCGGCGAAGCACCATGCCTTCCCCCGGGGGGAAGGTGGCCCGGCGCAGCCGGGTCGGAAGGGGACCAGCGAAATCTAAAAGTTTAGAAGAATCCCCAAACCAAGTGAAAACCCATAACTTTTTTGCCCGCATTCCCCTTCAGTCAGAAATGCCCGTTCCGGTCATTTCTGACAGCTTCCCCCCGGGGGAAGCCAAGTGCGCTCCCGCGCCAGAGGTTTTTTGACAGACTCAGGGTGCGTTGCAAATCTCATTTTGCAACGCACCCTTTCTCTTATTTTTTGCACCGGGGCGGCTCAAGCCGACTCCTTCAGTCTCACATATCCGCACTGCTCGATCAGCTCCTGCCCCTCATCGGAAAGCAGCCAATCCACCAAAACAGGAATGTTTTCATTGTCATTATCCGCCCGGTAGATGGCATAAAACTGCGCCACAATGGGATAGCTGCGGTTTTGAATGTTTTCCGCGCTGGGATACACGCCATTCAGGGAAAGCATTTTCACAGCGTCATTTTCCACGATTCCGTCCATGTAGTAGCGGAAGGAAAAGCCAATGGACGCGCCTGTAATGGCAAGCAGAGATTTGCGCCCTATGGGATAATCCCCCATGAAGGCTTCAAAGGTTGTCTGACTGCCGCTGCCCTCCAGCCTTGTTACAGGATTGATGATTCGGTTCGCGCCGCCGACCTGCGACCAGTTGGTGTATTCGCAGGCGTATATCTTACGCACCTGTTCCACAGTCAAATCGTCCACCGGATTGTTTTCGTTCACAAAGAACACAAAGCCCTCCAAGCCGATCGGGACATACACCAGCTCCACGCCCTTGTCCAAAGCGTACTGCTTTTGTTCTTCCGAAGGGGCGGCACAGAATAAAATGTCCGTCGTGCCGTCTACGATTGCCTGATAGCCCCGCACGGTATTTTTGTACTGCATGGCACTGTCTTGGGCAAAATTCTCGCCGTAGAAATTATCATCGGAAAACTCGCCACCTTCGTAGGTCACACAGCCCTCGGGATACACATTGTCTATCACGGCGGCATAAACCGGCACCAACGCCGCGGCACCGTCTAACACGGGAAGCTTTTCTGTCAGCTTCAGGCTGGAATCGATTTCAGGCAGATCCGAGCCTTCCTCATGGGGCAAATAGCTTCTGACATCCACCATTTGCGCCTGTGTCGCGTCGCTGAAATTATTGGAAAGCCTGCGGGTAAGCAATTGGTACATACTCAAATTAAATGCTGCAAACAGCGCAACGACAAGCAAAATCGCAAGGATCTGCTTTCCCAGCTTCATTTACCCCCACAGCTCCTTTCCGACGAAATAGATAATGGAGCAGTGCTGATAGGCATAAACCGCATACAGGAAATGCGCCGCGGTCAAAGCAAGGCACACACCAATCACCAGGCAAAGAACGACCCAGAACGTCCGATCCTTCACAGGCAACACCTCACATATAAGCGACCGCCATGAGCATCAAAGCCATAAAACCGATCACAATGGCGACGACCACGCCAGTCACCACGGACAGTAAAATAAAAATCAGCTTTCGCTTTTTGATTTCCTTCTCCGTATGTGTGCCGGGAGCGTCTTTCTTTGCGGACGTATAGCGGAGAAGACTGCTGATCCACAGACCGATCAGCAATAGCGGTATGATAAAAAACAAAAACGCAAACATAGTAAGCCTCCTGTCCGTCAAATCTCTCTGCCGTTTACTGGCTTTGGCACTTCAATTCGATCAAAAGCACTTCGGGGCGGTTATTAAATCGAATGGGGATTAAGCTGTTTCCAATCCCCCGGCTGACTATCATGCTTGTCCCCTTCCGCGTAAAAAGCCCTGCGTCATACTCAGGAAACAGGCCTTGATCGGGCGCGATCACCCCTCCTACGAAGGGAAGCCGAAACTGTCCGCCGTGGGCATGACCGGCAAGCACCAGATCCATATTGTTTTCCGTGTAAACATCAAACAATTCCGGCCGGTGGGACAGAAGCACCGTAAACGCGTCCTCCTGACGGGGAATTGCTTTCAATTTTCCGTCTGTCAGCACATCACTCCCCACCGCGTCCTCGCAAAAGCTGGGGTCGTTTACGCCAATCAGGAGGATGGATTCTCCCCCGCGTTCAACCCGCACACTTTCGTCCTCCAACACGGTCACGCCCAAATCCATAAGCCCCTGCTTAAATTCTTCGTAGACAGACAGTCTGGATTCATGATTGCCGGTAACATAATAGCAGGGCGCGATTTTTACTGCCTCCTCCGCAAAATCCAATGAAATCTGAATATTGGTATTGCGGGAATCGATCATATCCCCGGTCATGGCAATCATGTCCGGGCGGGCGTCCCGCAGGATCGCAAGGAGCTTTTCGTTATTTTCTCCCATCTCGGCATTGTGCAGGTCGGAAACGTGGGCAATGCGGTAGCCGTCGAAGGTCTCCGGGAGCTTTTCATTTTCAAGGGTGTATGTATTCAGCTCCAGCGCGGTGTTGGCCCAAAGCACCCAAATCACCAAAGCCAGCAGCATCACGCCGAGAACCGCGAGAAGAATACCTGTTATTCTACGTTTTGAAATCATCACAGCATGACCTCCGTTTTATTCGCTTTGCTCCGGCCAGATTATCCGCTGGCTGTCGCTCCCCTTCATGACAATTTCTTGGATTTCACCGCTTACGGAAATGGTAAAATCAAAATCGCCGGTTTCAAAGATCCCAAACACCCGGCTGAACTTGAAGCCCACATAGAGCGTACCGTCTTCTTCCTCCGCGTAATAGCCAAGGCAGCCCCGGGGGAACAGATTGGGGTCGTAGCCACGAATCCGTACCGCTCCGTCTGTCACCTCCACGCTTTCGATCCCCGCGATTTGACAGGACCGGAAGCCACCCAGCTTCCAGCCGTATCTGCCAATGAAAAAGACAGCCAACAGCACCAGTATGACTGCCAGAAGGACAACCATCGTCACTTTGAATACAGTCAAAATTTTCTTTCCCTGCATAATTTCCTCCTGTTCTCCTGCGGCAACGACTTGCCATTACACCGTATCCCTCCCCGGACTGCGGTGGCAAACCTCACTTTTACTATAATACAGATTTTCCCGTTGTCAAGGGAGTGCCCAATGATACACTCCCCTTTTCTTTTTTGTTAATAGTTGGCTTCTACATTTCCTCTCGGCAAACTATCGTTGCGGCGATATAATGATAACAAGCAAGAAAGTAACTGCTGCCAACAATCTGGCAAGCATTTCAAATGCGTGGGTTCCTCAGCTGGATATCCTCACAAGCAGAAAGCAGGTTACAGTTCAGCGAACGATGACCAAGTACGCAGCAATCCTGCTCGCAATTCTCATGGCTGACTACCTATCTTAAGGTTTCTGCCGGAAAGCGAGGTGAGAGCTATGTAGAGTGAATCCGACCCTATCCCACCTTTGCCGAAAGGCGATGAGAACCGCCGCCAAAAAGCCCAGGCTGCGCCAACAGCCTGGGTATTTTTATGCCTTGTGTATAAATTATTGTTTCCCCACTTGGGTCACACTGCAGGTCACTTTGAATGTTGCGGTTTTGTCATTGCTTCCGGTAACCGTTATCTCGGTCTTGCCTGAGCCACCATCGCAGATGGCAACAGGGAAAGTCGCCGTGAACGAGTTCTTGGGATTGTCACGTTCAATCACTTCCACCTGCACGGAATAAAAAGTAAAAATTTCTACAGACAGCAGCACCTGATGTCCGTTTTGTATTTCCTCGCCGTTATAGGTATAAACAAAGTCCCAGCCCTCAAAAGGCCAGCCGGAAAGGTGCTCAACATCAAAGGTAAATTCATACACGCCGTATGTATAGTTTCCGCTCGGTTCGGTACTTGGCGGCACCTGCTGCACCGGTGCGGAACACGCAGTCAGCAAAATAATCAGCGCAATGCTTGTGCACAAGATTCTTTTCATCTTCTATTTCCCCATCCGTTTCAGTCGACGACAGCACTGCCAAGGTTGATAACCTGCAAGACGCGGCGTTTTGCCATACGAGCAAATTTGTAGGCTCCTCCGAATGTTCTGTCGATTTGTACGACGCACCAATCCGAAGCTTGAATCATCCACTTGTTTCTTCGCTCGATGGCGAAGCGCTGTAGGCCTTCTTCTATCTCCGGGTACATACTGTATCCACGATAAGGGTCATACTCTGATTTCTGTATAGGAAGGTAAGCAAGGACGACCGCAAAGGAGATGTGCGGGTAAATGTTCTTTAGTTTCATCAAACAGGAAAAGACCGCACTGTCAAAGTTGCCGTAATTGCCTACATAGAAGGTACCTACGTCCTGCGCAATAAGGTCTTCGATTGTGCGCTGCAGCACATCTTCATCCAACCGATAGCAGTCGCTGTGTCCGAAAAATGTACATGCTGCCATAAAAAGCCTCCGCTTTACCCATATATGGGTTATATTTATAATTGTACGGAGATTTTTTTACAAAGTCAACCCGTATTCGGGTAATTAAGCCACTTTCCATTGTTATCATCATATTAACCCGCAAATGGGTAATGATAACAGTGAGGAAATGATTATGGAATATTCTGATATCTATGTCCGGCGCATACGAAAGCTGTGCAAGGAGCGGCACATTGCCATTAATAAGCTTGCCACTATGAGTGATGTTAAGCAGTCCACTTTGGACAATATCGTGCGTGGACTCACCAAGAATCCCAGAGTCAAGACCTTGCACAAAATTGCCCTCGCCTTTAATATGACCCTTGCTGAGTTTCTTGACTTCGATGAATTGAACGACTACGCCTTTGATGAAGGCGATGATGAATAATACCTTCTCTCCCTCGATGGCGTTTGCTGTCGAGGGATTTTTCTAAACGCTATTGACAAACTATCGTTGCAACGATATAATTATGGTAAGCAAAGAACTATCGTTAGAGCGATACTAATAGGAGGTGTTTGCTATGAGCAAACTTACTGTATATCACGGTTCGCCAGTTATCATTGAAAAGCCGCAGTTTGGTGTTGGCAACCCCAATAACGATTACGGTTTGGGCTTCTACTGCACCGAGACCCTGGACCTGGCAAAAGAATGGGCTTGCTCCGCTGAGACAGACGGCTACGCCAATAAATACATCTTGGATATGTCTGACCTGACGGTTTTGAGCTTGACCGGCGGTGACTATAACATTCTGAACTGGCTCGCCATCCTGCTGGAGAACCGGAAGTTCCGCATTGGCGGTGATGTTGCGCGGCAGGCTCGGGCATATATCTTCGAGAATTTCGGCATCGACTATAAGAAGTACGACGTCATCAAGGGCTACCGTGCTGACGACTCTTATTTCTCCTTCGCATCCGCTTTTCTGAACAACACCATTTCCCTCTCCCAGTTGGAGCGTGCTATGGTTTTGGGCAAGCTGGGTGAACAGGTAGTTGCCGTATCTCAGAAGGCATTTGATGCCATTTCCTTTGAGGAAGCAATCGCTGCACCCAAAGAAATCTACTATCCCAAGAAGCTGGCACGGGACACCGCTGCCCGGGACGAATTCCAGAAAGAAAAGGGCCGTGGTTCTATCCTGACCGAAACCTATATTCTTGATATCATCAGACAGGGGTGGAAAAACGATGACGAACGCCTACAGCGAGTTGTACTTGGATGATGCCATGCAGAACCTCGGCGATATGGTCGAGTATGCTGTGTGCGACTGCGGTTATGACCCGGACGAATTCTTCGGTTGGTTCATTTCCTCCGGCATCGCATCCAAGTTTGAAAAAGGCAATCCGAAATACATTACCGGCATGTCCGGTTTTGAACTGGCGGAAGCGGTTCTGAAGGCGACCAACATTGCGCTTCCCGGCATTGCCCCCTCCCATCCGGATTTCAAAGGACGGGAATACTGGGCCGGCTGGATTTTCGCTTACTACCAATGGCAGAGCGGCAGACGGTTTGAGGACATCGTTGCGGACGGGCTGACCCTATCCACCGTCTTCTCCATGTATATTCACCACGAGGCCGACAACAGCAAGTTTGTGGAATCCGCTGATGCCATCATCCGGCGCAATAAAGAAGCCCGAAAGTCCAAGCTGCACACCATCCGCAAAGCTCGCGGCTTTACCCAGCAGCAGCTCAGCGATGCCTCCGGTGTTGCCCTGCGCATGGTGCAGCTTTACGAACAAAAGCAAAATGACCTGAGCAAAGCCCAGGTCAATGTAGTCATTAGTCTCGCCAAAGCCCTCGGCTGTGAAGTTGAGGACCTTATCGATTGACATCTTCCCTCGACGGCACCCGCCGCCGGGGGATTTTTGTGCCATAAAGCAAAAAGAAAGTGCCGTCCGAAGACAGCACTTTCTCAAGCATTTTTGGTAAATTTTTGGTAAAACCAATTGTGGTTGTCAACCACGTCCACAAACAAGCCTTAAAAACGACCGTTTTCCTCGTTTTTTCGGTTCATTCCGAAGTTTACAAGGCAGTTTTCAGTCCAGCGGCTTCATTGTGGGGATTAGAGTAATGTATATTTCATCATGTTTCATCATGTGTCATTACGTACCCTTTATCCTCAAAAGCCATGCCATTTCAGAACTATTCGCTTCATCATGCTTCATGTTATTTCACGCAAATGGGGTAAGGTTTGGGGTAATCTCATCATTCATCCCCTTGAAGCTTGACACATCAATAATCCTCTTGAAAAAGAGCAAGAATGGCTCGTAGCACATCCTGTTTTCTTTAGCTTTGCAGCAGTTGTTCTTTAATTTTCTGAATCTCGCCGCTGCCGTTGGTAGGCAGACGCAGCAAAGGAATCTTGTACTTGGTGAAAATCTCATCCTTCATACGATCCCGCTCTGCTTGCCGAGTGCCCTCTTCGTGATAATGAAATCCATCGACTTCAACAGCCAGCACCGGCGCTTTGGTGATGCTGTTGTAAATCAGGAAATCTACATGGGTATTGGGATGGGTAGCATAGCGCCGTTCCTCGTCGGTCAGCTTTTCGTGGTCCCGAATCAGCAAACGTAGCTTTTGATGGCAAATTACACTTAACGGCAGCTCAGGTGTTTCTTGGAGCATATCGCAGATAGCTCCATACATCAGATTCTCGGAATCATACTCTGATATCCGCTTATGCTTCCGAAGAAATTCCAAACGCTGCTGGGTATACTGCTGGTACAACAGATCAAACACCGAATACAATTCGCTGTCTACTACATCAAAGTTGTGGTATTCAATATAAGCGACCAAGTCCTTGATATTGCTGTCAGCCGGCTGCGCATTGCCGGATACCACCAGGCATAATTTTTTCTTAGCTCGGGAGATGGCTACGTTCAGCAGATATGGATCGTCAGAGAAATCTGTTACCTCATCGTCTACCGTGGTAATGATGATAGTGTCCTTTTCCCGGCCTTGGAATTTGTGAACAGTGTCTACTTCTACAGCCGTTCCGTTTGTAGCTTTGACAAACTCCTTTACCTGCGCCCGGTAGGGAGCAATGATGCCAATGTCCCGCGGATTGGTGCCGTCCAATCTTGGCAACACTTCGTTCATTGTCACGTCAATCTGCCGCTGATTGATATGTCCTCTGTGGTGCTGTCCTTCCACAGTGCGGAATACGCGAAGTGTATCCGGCTCATCGTGGTCTTCTGTCATAATAACCAACTGATTCTGATAGAACTTCTGATTGCAGAAACCGATAATCTTCGGGTGACAGCGATAATGTTCTCTTAGCAGGGTTTGCGGAACATCGGGGATCACAGTGCAGACAGATTTCAAAAAGCTGTTATCCGCATAGTTATACCCTTCCGGCAATTGATAACTGCGGAATACTGCCTCACTCAGCTTTCTCTGATTCTCCGGGATAACATTGGGGAGCTGCTTGAGATCACCAACAATCACGGCATTCCTTGCGGAAGCCAAGGCCAACGCGCCAGTGGCAAGATCAACCTGAGATGCTTCGTCCATAATCAGATAGTCGTAGGTAGCATCTTTCAAACAACTACGGGAGGAAAATGTTGTGCTGAGGATGATGGGGTATTCTTTCAAAATCTCGAAAGGTTGTTTCCAGATCGCATCCATTGCAAAACAAGGGCGCATTTGCTTGCTGTTGTACCGATTGTATAGGATTGCCTTGAGATAATCCATAGACAGCTTGGTAAGGGTATCCATTTTCAGGTTTGCATCTACCTTTGCCAGTTCTTCCTGCAAAGATGCGATTTCGCTGGTCAGCTCCGCATGCTTTGTTTTGTAAAACAGATATTGCAGATAGGTAATAATCCTGTCAATCTCATTTTCGTGGAATTTCCATTCATAGATGCCATACAAAATGCTGCTTTTCAGCTTGTGCCAGAAAGAGAATGGTCGCTCTTTCTCGCTAAGTTGTTCGCACTCTTGCAAAGTGCGCAGTACCGTTTCTGAACGCAAACCTCTCCGGGGATTTTTTTCAGGTTGGAGCAGATTTGCCTCGTCACAAAATTGGTTGAAGTATTGGGTTTCCACATTTAATGCGTCCAATTCCTGTTTGGCAACCGCCAACCGTTCCTGCTTCCCGAAATGCTCTGCAACCTCCTTTGAGAGCGCTTCGGTCTGCTCTTTGAGTTTCATTTGTTCCTGTGGCGTTCTTTGCCAATCCGCCATATTGGGATACAGCCCGGTTTGACCGTCAATGAAGGCTTGCTTATTCTCTCTTTTGCCCAGCGTTGCCACAAGAAAACCCATATTATACTTGGGCGATGCCAGCTTTTCCAACACATTCTGCGTAGCGGAATTGTTGTTAGACACCACTTGAATGGTCTTTCCACGGATTAGTAAATTGGCAATAATATTTAGAATGGTTTGGGTTTTACCTGTTCCGGGAGGGCCTTGAATCACGCTCATTTGCTTACTAAGTGCATTTTCAACTGCCTTAAACTGACTGGCGTTCCCACCAAAGGGAAAGATCAGCGGTCCGGGGGTGAAGGATTTGACCGAATACTTCTCCGGATGCAGGTAAGCGGCAAGGGCTGAATCTTCTCCTACGAAGGTCAGCCTTTCGTATTGTTTCTTCAGCAACACTTCGCCATCGTCATTTTTTAACTCGTTGATACCGGCAATATCATGCAGGTAGTATAGCTTACTTTGGGCGCGGTCATTGTCCAGGCAGCTTTTAGAAACCTTCAATTCGCTCCTGCGGTAAGTGTGTTTTCTGCCACCTTCAAATACGAGATGCCACCATTCATCGTTTCCCCGAAAAACATAGATAGCCTGAATATTGCCATAGGGCGTGCCGGTCGTGGAGATTTGGTACAGGGATGGGCTCAAAACTTCTGGATCTCTGAGCCATTGCACGGAGGTATATCCGTATGGATATGTTTTTCCGTTATTAAATGTCACATGGTAACGCTGATCCTCGGGTTCATAATAACACCGCTCAATCTGCCATGTTTTATTTTCACCTTTAATGAAGATCAGATTTCTTCTTTCATCCATGGTGCGCTCCTAGTCAGATCAAAATGTCTGCCAGCACTTATTGTGCATAAAATCTATAATTTTACTATTGTCCCGGTCTTCATAATAGGCGACCAGCAGACGCTTAAATTCCGGAACATGTTCTTGGGGAACTTTATTGCTTCTACTATAGCAAAATATTCCACCATACGCAAATGTTTCATTTGCAATTGACGGTGTCAAGTTGTTGTAGGATTTTTTGAACGACTCAAAATAGGTAGCACAGC
>CAZAOL010000004.1:23203-26253 GCA_964486785.1 uncultured Oscillospiraceae bacterium | reverse complement strand
AGGAGTTGCGCCCGTCCAGCCGGGCGCAAGCGACAGTCCACCGGACTGTCGCATAAGATGGTTCGAATCTCCGACAGCAAAAAAGCAGATACCCCGAAGGGCATCTGCTTTTTTGGTGACCCGCCGGAGATTCGAACTCCGGACCCACTGCTTAAAAGGCAGTTGCTCTGCCAACTGAGCTAGCGGATCAAATTGGCTGGGATGGCAGGATTCGAACCTACGCATGCCAGAGTCAAAGTCTGGTGCCTTACCGCTTGGCGACATCCCAATCTTGCTGGCGTCCAGCTTCGGACACGCTAGGTATTATATCATGAAGAGAAAGCTTTTGCAATAACTTTTTTTATTTTCCCGCTAATTCCTGTAAAAATACATCCAAAACCCGGCTTTCGGAAAATCGCCCCCTCATTCCTGAGCAATGTCATTAAGTTTAGGATGTCATTGCGAGCACCGAAGGTGCGTGGCAATCCGTAATGCCCTTTTAGAACGGATTCTCACGCCTGCTGACGCAGGCTCAGAATGACAAGGGCTTTCTTAACTTAATGACATTGTCATTTCTGAGGGGGCGGGAAGCTTGCTTCAAGCGGCTATTCCTGCGGGTGGGGGAGCTTCTCCATGAAGGCCAGAGCCATGGAATAAAACAGCACAGGGCCGATATTGAAGAAATGGCAGTCCATCAAGCTGCAGACCAGAAGCGTCAGCAGGCTCAGACCGATAAAACGGTTTTCTGTGGTGCGGTGCTGTAAATAGCTCCGGACGGTCTGCACCCGGTGGAGGAAATAGGCCAGCAGGCCCAGTATGCCGCAGGAGGCGGCAATTTGTACGATGGTATTATGCCACCGGGGCGGGAAGAACGCGCTGAAGGATGCGGAGGTTGACCAATCCCATGGCACATATTTGCCCTGAGGATAAAAGCTGCCGCCAAATACCGGGTGGCTCAGGAACTGCTTCAGGCCGTAATGCACCAAATTGTCCCGCTGGGACATGATCAGCAGCTCCTCGAAGAACAAATCGAAAATGTCCTTCAGTTCGTCAAGCAAAAGGGTCACCAGCACAGCCGCAACCAATGCGGTAATGGCGTAGGTTATCAGATTTTGCTTACGTGTCTCCTTTTTTCTAAGCAGAATTATTGCGCCGATGAGGAAAACCGCAACCGCCACAATAATCGAAGTGCGGGAGCAGGACAGCACCACAAAAAATGCCAAGGCACTGCCTAAAATGTTATAAATCCAGCTTCTTTTTTTGGTGTATGCCAAATAGAAGGGGAAAGGCAGCATCATAGCCATCATGCCGCCCATATTGTTGTGCATACCCCAGCCGGTATAAATTAGCTCCCGGTCGATGGTATCCGTGCCAATCATGAAGATGCGTCCGCTTAAATAGTTTTCCAGCAGCTCCACAGCTACCACAAAGCCTGCGCCCATACCGATCCATGCCAAATAATCCTTGGGCGTCTGCTCCCAGCGAACCCCGCCGGAGAACAGATAATACATGACGGCAATGGCCACAAACTGCAAGGAAGCAAACAGAAGATTTCCCGCAGCCAGCTCAGGGTACTTGGACATTCCCAAGCCGCTGGTCAGATAGGATATTCCCAGGAAAATCATGCTCAGCAGCAGCGGGCGGGGGGTTCTGATGAAAGCCTTCCCGCCGATGACCGGATCGGTCAGCAGCCGGAGGATTACGGACAGAACCAGCAACACGGCGATGACAATGAGATAAATGCCGCCGTTTTCTGCTAAAAAGATGGATTCGGTATTCTTGGCACTGCCGGGATTGTTGGAGGGAGAAGGAGCGATATAGCACAAAATCACCATAGGTGTGATTGGCAGCAAATCTTCGCCCAAGAAGCAGACATATATCCCTATCAGGATAAACAGGGAATATAGATAAATGTCCAAAGAGAACAGATAGGACAGCGCCGTCAACGCACACAGCATCAGCACATAGGCCGGCGTGCGCATGAAAGAATTGATCTTGCAGATGTGAGCCGATTGGCGATAGCGCAGCAAAGGGGCTGTCCAAGCGGCGGCAAGCTCTCCAATTGTAAGACGCATAGGACACCTCCTTCGATAAAGGATCCCTGTAAGTTCACATAGCAAAAAAGACTTGCTATTGCAAGTCTATGTCAAACGATTTATCCATTCCTCCTTGGTATTATAGCATTTCTTTGCTAACAAGTCAATGGTGGTTTTCGTTGGGGCGTTTTCAGGGTTATTTCACAAAAATGTGCGCTGTTGTGCTGCTGCTTTTCGTAGGGCGGGTGTGGCAATGACATGGTTTTTTGACAGACTGATGCGGCGTACCGCGAAGGCGGTACGCCGCAGGATCTAGATTTGCTTACATGGCATCGCTGACGGTAACAATCCGGGTGGCGGAGGAGGCTACATTGCCCTCCAGATCGTAGCGGGTCAGGGTTACCGTAATGTCGGTATCGTAAAACGCCTGTGCCCAGCCGTTAATGGTGTAGGTGACAAAATACTGTGCACCCTCGCCGAAGATGCCGGCGGCATTTCCGATGGATACGCCGTTGGCCACGATTTGCTCATAGACCGTGGTGCAAACCAGATCGGTGGAATAGGTATTGCCTTTGGCATCGGAGAAGCTGACAGTGAACACCACCTTGGAATAATCCGACAGGTTATCCACAAAGCTGATCAGCCGCAAATTCGTGGAGGCATCCGCAGCGGTTGCGCCGGCGGAAATCTGCCACTTGATTTCGCCGGAATTGTAGCCGGATCCGCACAGAGTGCAAATGCCGCCCACATAGTCATGCCCGGTGGCGGGGATGGCTACGGAGTAGCTGTCGCCGCAATTGGCACAGGTATATACGGTGCTGCCGTCTTCTACGCAGGTAGGAGCGGTTTCCGTTGCGGTGTAGCTGTGTCCGGTGGCGGGGATGGCTTCGGAGTAGCTGTCGCCGCAATTTGCACAGGTATACACAGTCGCTCCGTCTTCTTCACAGGTGGGAGCGGTTTCCGTTGCGGTGTAGCTGTGCCCGGTGGCGGGGATGGCTTCGGAGTAGCTGTCGCCGCAATTTGCACAGGTATACA
>CAZAOL010000004.1:0-23103 GCA_964486785.1 uncultured Oscillospiraceae bacterium | reverse complement strand
CAGTCGCTCCGTCTTCTTCACAGGTGGGAGCGGTTTCCGTTGCGGTGTAGCTGTGTCCGGTGGCGGGGATGGCTACGGAGTAGCTGCCGCCGCAATTGGCACAGGTATATACGGTGTTGCCGTCTTCCTCACAGGTAGGAGCGGTTTCCGTTGCGGTGTAGCTGTGTCCGGTGGCGGGGACGGTTTCGGAGTAGCTGCCGCCGCAGCCGGAGCAGGTATACACGGTTTTACCGGCCTTATCACAGGAGGGTGCGGTTTCGGTGGAGGTGTAGCTGTGCTTCACGGTTGCGCCGCAAATGTGGCACACACCGTCGGTGCTGTGGGAGGGATGGTCGCAGCTTACCAGCTTCGCGTTTTGATTGTAGACGGAATCTTCATCCGTGAGATCTCCCAGCACCAGCACGGTGGTGGAGATAGCGTCTACACCTACGGTGCCGGAGGTGCCGGTCACATCCATGCCCCACAGGGCTTCGTTGCCTGCCTGCGTGCCGTGGATGGTAGCCTGCCAGTAGCCGGAGGGGATTGGGTAGTTGTACAGGTCGATCCATTTGCTCTCCGAGGAGGCGTTAAAGATGATCACAATGCCATCGGAGCACTCGTAGTTGGGATAGCCGCTGACATAGAACATAACTACCTGATCGCTGATCTTGTAGTAGCTGGTGTAATTCCAAGCGTCCGCGCCGCCGGAGCAACGCAGAGCCGCGTGGTTTTTCCGGAACTCGATCAGACCGCAGTAGTAATCGTCCGCCATTTGGGCGTAGGTCTTGTTCTTCAGATCCGACCAGCGGATCTTGTTGATGTAGTCGTTGGTGCCGTAGGCGTTGTCGTAGCGGTTTCCGTCGCCGTCCTTCTTCTCCCTCAGAAGCTCCTCGCCGGAGTAGATGAAGGGTGTGCCTTGGGACAGCATATAAATGGCGGCGGACAGGTCGTTCATCTTCACAAGGTCATACCACTCTGTCCCCTCCTTGCTGATCAGGAGCTTGTCCATCAGGGAGTAGTTATCATGGCAGGACACATAGTTGATGGTCTGGGTGGGGCTGGTAGACCAGCCGTTGCTGGCACGGAAGCTGCTGCCGATCTTGTCGGCAAAGTCGCTGCTGCCGGAGGCGAAGCCCCAGGAGCTGCCGTTGTCACCGGCGATGGCGTTGCGCAGGTCATCGTTGAAGAAGGCAAAGCCGGGAACTGCCCACGCGTTGTCCTTGGTAGACAGGGTGTAGCCGTATTCCACCGCGGTGTCGCCAACGCCCCAGCCCTCGCCGTAGAACATGACGTTGGGATACTTGGCGTGGACGGTGTTTACGATCTCGTTGATCGTCTGGGTGTCGATCAGGCCTGCCAAATCAAAGCGGAAGCCGTCGATGTGGTACTCCTCTACCCAGTGCATTACGGAGTCCACGATGAAATTCCGGGTCATAGTCCGCTCGGTGGACAGGTCGTTGCCCACGCCGGAGCCGTTGGACCAGTTGCCCTCGCCAAAGAAGCGGCAGAAATAGTTGGGAACGATCTTGTTGTAGCAGAAATTACCGCCGTCAAAGGCGTGGTTATAAACCACATCCATTACCACGTTGATGCCGTTGGCGTGGAGGGTCTGCACCATTTCCTTAAATTCGGTGATGCGGACACCGCCGTTGAAGGGGTCGGTGGAGTAAGAGCCCTCGGGAACGTTGTAGTTCTTCGGGTCATAGCCCCATGCGTACTGCTCCCATTCGTCCAGCTTGTATTCATCGTTGGAATTGAAGTCGAAGGTGGGCATGAGCTGTACATGGGTCACGCCCAGCTCCTTCAAATGCTCCAGAGCGGTGGCGTAGCCGTCGTAATTGGTGCCGGACTGGGTAAGTCCCAAATAAGTGCCCTTCCATTCGTCCTTGACACCGGAGCTTTCGTCGATGGTCATTTCCCGAATGTGCATCTCATAGATGATGGCATCGGTGTAGGACATACCCTGATTGGGGCTGATGTCATATTCCCAGCCCTCGGGATCTACCTCGTCAAAGTTGACGATCATGCCCCGGTCGCCGTTGGCACCCACCGCCTTTGCGTAGGGGTCGGTGGCTTCTACGGTGTAGTCGGCGAAGGACACGTCGAAATTATAATACACGCCATGGAGGTCGCCGGTGACGGTGACAGACCACACGCCCTTTTCGCCCAGCGTCATGGGGACGTATTGCAGAAGATCGTCCGTGCCGTAGTTGCCGGAGGCGTACAGCTTTACATGGACATCCTTGGCGGTGGGAGCCCACACCTTGAAGGATGTGGAATTTTCGCTCCAAATCGCACCCAGATCGTCGCCGTCATAGGTATAGTCCGCGGCGAAGGCGGAGGAGTAGAACAGTCCGTCGGTGGTGATGTCGCATTTGCTGGAACGGAATACCACCTGATGCTCCGCCAGCTCCGCAAGGGTCAGCTTACGGCTCAGGCTCAGCCAGTAGCCGCCGTCCGCCACCTCTACGCCGGTAATGGCGGCATCCGAGCCGGAAAGGGAGAAGGCGGTGGATACCGGGCCGGAATAGGGCAGGGTCAGCTCCGCCCAGATCTTGCCGGAATCGTAGTCGTAGTTGGCGTAGGAGATCTTCGCCCCCATGATCACATCCGCGTCCAAGACCCGGCTGCCGGTGGCAGAGCCGGAGTTGATGTAGTAGTGCACCGTGCCGGACACCACATCACTCAGGTCGATGAAGCGGTCATAGAATTCCTTGTCCGACCAGTCGGTCTTGCGGATCAGATAGCCCGCGTTGGAATTGGCGTAGCCGTCCACGGTGAAGGTGGCCACCAGACCCTTGTCGTGCTCCACGGTTTTTAGCGTGGACGCGCCGGAGGTCTCCGTGCCCCAGTACCATACATCCCAGCCGCTGTAGCTGCCGCTGCCGCGGTAGAAGTGGAGCTTGACGGTGATCTTGCCGGTTTCCTCGGCGGCTTCTCCGGTGGGGACGACCAGCACGCTGTTGCCGTCATAGCCGCCTACTATGCCGTTGTCCGGGTCGAAGCTCCATTCGCCGTCGATGATGTACTTATATTCGTATACGCCGGGATCCAGATCCACGTCCACAGACCAAATGCCGTCTGTGCCCTTGGTCAGGGGGGTGGCGGTGGTGCTCCAGCCGTTGAAGCAGCCGGCGAGATACACGGTCTTGGCAGAGCCGCGATATTGGAAGGTCACCGTGCCGTCCCCGAATTCGTGGGGGTGGAAGATGCCGGAGGGGGAAGAGGAGGAAGTGGCGGAGTATTTGCCGTCGCTGTCGGTGCTGCCGGTCAGCCCCACCCACAGCTCCACATTTCCGGTGGCCAGCGTGGAGGCGGAAATGCTCATATCCACAGTCTGATCGCCTTGGTTATTGTGGAACAAATAGCCCATGGTCTCTCCCTGGGCAAAGGCGCAGCTCAGGGTCATGGTGTGATAGCCGCTGCCGTCCCGGTTTACCACCGCGCCGGGCCATGCTTGGCTTACAGAGCCCTCGCTGGACCATGCATAGCCGCAAACCGCCTCCCATCCCAAGGTGTTCAGGAAGTGGATGGTCACCGTGGTGACGGTGGCGGCAGAGCCGCTAAGGTTCAGCGTGACTGTGGCGGTCGCGCCGTAGCTGTTGGTGGCGGTGAGAGCCAGCGTGTCGCCGGAGTAGGCAGTGCTGACGGTGGCGGTAGTGCCGCTGACGGTCACATAGCCCTGCGCCGCCGCGGGGATGCTGTAGGTCACCGGGGTCAGCACGGTGCTGCCGGATTCGTTGGTGTAGGAAAGCTCGGCGGGCAGGGAAACCGCCGCGCCGCGGGTGGCGGTGACGGTAGTGCCGGCCATGCCGGGCATGATGAAATAGCTGTTGCCGTTGTCGCCGGTGGTCTGGGGATTGCAGGGGTCGGCGATCCAGTCGCCGTCCGCCACAAATTTGTATTCATATTCGCCGGAGGTCAGCTCCATGGTGCAGGTGAAGGTAGAGCCGGACTTGGTCATCTTGTTGGCAGAGGTGCTCCAGCCGTTCATGCTGCCCGCCAGATATACCGTAGAAGCGGAGCTGCTTTCATAGGTAAAGGTGACGGTGCTGCCGGAAACGGTGGGCATCCGGTATTTCACAGGACTGCCGCTGCCGCCGTTGACCCAATAGGTGTCCCCGGAGGTGAGCTGAGAATAGCTCAAGCTCAGGTCGGCGGTCTGACTGCCGGAATTGTTGTTAAAAATGAAATTGAATTGATTGGAGGTGGAGGGGGTGTAGTCCACAGTCAGGGCATACAGTCCGTTGTCTGCTTTGGTCAGGGCCGCGCCGGGCCAAGAGCCAAGGAGAGTTTTTCCGGATGCGTCCCACGCGTAGCCGTACACGCTGCTCCAGCCGTCGCTGTTTTTGAAATAGACAGTAACGGTGCCGGCAGCGTTGGCGGCGGTCAGCGCTGCCGCGGGCAGCAGGCCAATCAGTAGAATCAGGCTCAGAAAAAGACTGATTACTCGACGGGAAAGTTGATTCATAATAAGCTCCTTCCTAAATAAGTCCGAATTACCACACCGTAATTATAATATAAATCAGGCAAAGGGACAATTGGCGAAATCCGCCAAAATCCAACGGGGATTTTGGCGGATTTGGACAAGGAGGGGCATCAAATGCAAATGCAAAATTCAAAATTGCGGCGTGAGCTGTCTATTCCTTCCCCCCGTCCTTCAAACACAATGACAGCTTTTTGCACAGGGTGACAGATTTGACCAAATATTGTAGAGCTTCTACATAATTTTCACCAACATCTTGTGTTTCGACAGATTCTGCGCTTGGTTTCTGGTATTATGTTGACAAGGTCAAAGGGCTCAGGCGAATTGCCGCGGCGGTGGCATCGTCCGAGCCTTCTCCACGACCGTAGCGCAAGACCCGGGCAGCCGTTTCCCCAGGCCGCTCGTCGGTCAGCTCCCAGCCACGGCGCATGGCAGCCTCTCCGTCTACGCCGTCGCTTAGCAAAATCAGCGTCTCCCCTCGACGCAGGGACAGCTTGTCCACCGTTTCCCGAACTCCTGTCACCGACAGACCGGGCGGTGCGGCGGCTGTCCCGATTTTTTCAGGGCCTACCCGGGTCAGCAGGTACGATGGGGCAGCACCCCATTTATACAGAGTGACCCGTCCGTTTTGCAGGTCGATTTGCGCCAGATCCACGGTGACACAGCCACCCCGGTCACGGAGCACGCACAGGCTGTTCAGCGTCCGCAGGGCGTATTCCGTGGGATACCCGGCTTTCAGAAGCCGCCGGAGCATATTTGCGGCGGTTTTCCCCTCCGCCGCGGCACCGATGCCCGTTCCCATGCCGTCGCACAGCAGCACGTAGTAGCGGCATTGTGTACCCGCGAACCATACACAGCGGTCGCCGTTGGCACTTTCCAGTCCGGCGGTACGCACCGCCACCTCTACATCGAACCGGGCACCGGCGGGCTCTGTCCGTTTGGGCAGGCTGTCTGCCAGATCCTGCAAATACTCAGACAGAAAGCGGTACTGCTGGATCAGCGCGTTGCGGTATTCCTTCTGCCGGTCCCGGTCGCCCCGGATGGCACGGAACTGATCCTGACTGCGCCGTACCTCCAGCAGCAGCCGTCCCGGCTTCCGGCAGCTTACAGGCAGATCCTCTGTACTAATCAGAGGACGGTGCAGCACGGAGGTGGGCATGGTTTCTGCTACCGTCACATTCCGGCAGGTCTTCCGGCACGGACAGGAGCTGCAGGCCCGGTCGGCGGCCTTGAAGATCAGTGCAGCTTCGTCGATGGGATATTCCGGCGTTTCCAAAAGAAGCTGCTCCGCCTCTGAAAGAACCCCGGCGGTCAGCTCTAGCTGCACCTGCGCCATGCCGGTACCTCCCCTTCGGTGTGCCACCGGAGTCTGCGGGGGCACAAGCAGGCTCAGTCCGCCGCCCAGTGCCAAGGCAATGGCGGGGGCGAGGTCTGTCACACCGCAAAGGGGCGCGGTGAGCAGATACATCATGGCGGGGGCAAGTCGCGCGAGCCATTTGGGAAGACGTGGAATCAGCCGAGCCAGGAAGCACAGGCACAGCACTCCGGTCATGGGAACGGGAGTGATTTGCGCCAGATCCAGTGCCAGTCCCGCCAACGCCGCCGCGGGAAACGGGGCGGCCACGCCCAGTATTCCCGCCGCCAAATAGCCCATAGAAAATCCGCCGGGAGCGATTTGCGCCAATGCCAGTACCACCAGTCCGGCAGCCAGCCAATCGTTCACCGGGTCCCGGCGATTCAGCACCACCGCGGCTACCCGGGCAGAGCCAAGTGCAAGTCCGATGCGTACCAGATACAGAAGCAACGGCGGTTCTTCCGCGCCGAATATCTGAAACAGCAGCCCGGTGAGCGCAACGGACAGACCCGCCAGTGCCGGCATCAGCCACGGCATGGTTTTGCTGAGTCTGCGTCCGCCCAAGGCGAGGGAAATTACCAGTCCGGCACCGATCCATACCATGCCCTGTGCGCCGGCACTGCCCCAAAACAGATGATAGCCCATTGCCCCGCCCATTGCCACCAGCAGCGAAGGCCAGCTTCCCAGTCCGGCACACAGGGCTGCCAAAGGCAGCGGCAGGGGCGTGTGTCCAAGGCTGGCGGCACTGAGTACCAGCCCGCACAGCCAGTATAGCAGGCTTTCCGCCGCTGCCCGAAGCCGGGGATTCAGGCAAACTCTCCTTAGCAGTCTTTGCCCCCGGCGTACATAGCCGCCGATCGACATCATCATATGTACCACGCCTTTCCAAAAGTGTATGGATAAATCCTACCATGAAACAAGAAATTTTCTTGTCGAATCGGGATGGAAGCGAAAGTTTCTTGCATGATGGCACATCAGGGTGTATAATAGAGGGCGCAGAGGGATTTTTTTCTGCCGGGAGGTGCCTATGGGCTACGAATTTGAACTGAAATTTTCCGCTACGGAGCAGGTGCTTGAAGAAATCATGGCGGCGTATCCTTTGGAGTATCAAAGCATGGAAATGCAGACGGTATATTATGATACCGCGGATCATGGCCTGTCCGACCGCCACATCACCCTCCGGCAGCGGCTGGAAAACGGCCAGCCGGTATGTACCGTGAAAACGCCCGGCGTGGGTGTGGGCAGAGGAGAATGGGAATGTAAATGCCCGGATATCCACGAGGGTATCTACCGTCTTTGCGAGCTGGGCGCGCCAAAGGAGCTGCTGGTACTGACGGCGCCCGGTGTGGAGAAGGTGTGCGGCGCGCGCTTTCAGCGGCGGGCGGCAACTCTTTCTTATGAGGGCACGGGTTTGGAGCTGGCACTGGATAAGGGCATGCTCATGGGCGGCGGCAAGGAGCGGCCGCTGTGTGAGGTGGAGGTGGAGCTGAAGGAGGGAGATCCTCAGGCTGCCATCGCCTTTGCCCGGGAGCTGGCGGAACGCTTTGGCTTGCAGCAGGAAGAAAAAAGTAAATTTCGCCGCGCGTTGGCGTTGGCAAGGGGGGATTCCCAATGAGCTTTGAAAAACTGTTTGAAAAATACGACCGGCTGGTGCTGATGGACACGGAAACCACCGGACTGGAATTCAGCCGGGATGAGATCATCGAGTTTTCCGCGGTGGTGCTGGAGCGGCTGGGGTCGCAGACGGTGGTGGTGCAGCAGTACGACGAGCTGGTGACCCTCAGCCCCGGCGGCTTTGTGCCCCAGAAGATTCAGCAGCTTACCGGCATCACCGATCAGGACATTCGGGAGCGGGGAGTTCCCAAGACCCGGGTGTGTGGGGACATAGCCAGAATGCTTCAGGGTAATGTACTTATTTTGGCGTATAATGCCCATTTTGACCTGAGCTTTCTGTACTATATGCTGCTGCGGGACGGAGATCCCGGGATACTGAAGGGCAAGGATAAGCTGGATCTGCTTACGGTGTATAAAGACCGCCGCCCCTACCCCCACAAGCTGTGCAACGCCATCGAGGGCTACGGACTGTCCGGCAAGGTGGTCAATTCCCACCGGGCTATCGACGACGTGCTGGCGACTGTGGCGGTGATGGAGGCCATGGAGCAGGAAAAGGATGACTTGGAATGTTATGTAAACCTTTTCGGCTACAATCCCCAATATGGCATCAGCGGAAAGGCCATTGGCTCGGTGACCTATAAGCCCCAGCCGTACCAACCCAAGCAGCCGCTGTATTTACTGTAATTCTGGAGGAAAGAAAAAATGATCAATGAAGTCGCATATGAATTAGGCTCCAACCGCTCCTGTATCCGGGATCTGTTTGAGTACGGACGTGCCCGCGCCGCTGTGGTGGGGGATGAAAATGTGTATGATTACAGTCTTGGAAATCCCTCCATCCCCGCTCCGGCGGAGGTGAATCAGGCGATTCGGGATATTTTAGCGGATACCCCCTCTCTGGCTGTCCATGGCTACACCTCCGCGGTGGGCGATCTTGCCACCCGGAAGGCGATTGCCGACGATTTGAACCAACGCTATGCCGCCTCCGTGGGCCCGGAGGATCTGTTCATCGGCTGCGGCGCGGCACCGGAGCTGGTGGCGGTGTTCCGGGCACTGGCAGTTCCCGGCGCGGAGATTTTGGCGGTAGCTCCCTATTTCCCGGAGTATAAGCCCTTTGTGGAGTGCGCGGGGGCGGCCTTGAAGGTGGTGCCGCCGGATGTGCCGGGCTTCCAAATCCGGCTCAGTGACATGGAGGGCATGATTGGGGAAAAAACCGTAGCGGTAATCCTCAATTCCCCAAATAACCCCGCCGGCACGGTATATACCCGGCAGACCATTGAGGCTCTGGCGGAACTGCTGGAGCGGAAGGCGGCGGAGTTCGGTCATCCGATCTACATCGTGGCGGATGAACCCTACCGGGAGCTGGCCTACGGTGTGGAAGTGCCCTTTATCCCCACCATCTACCGGGATACGGTGGTGTGCTATTCCTATTCCAAATCCCTGTCCCTGCCGGGCGAGCGGATCGGCTATGTGTATGTGCCGAAGGATGCCACGGATCACGATGCCCTCTATGCCGCCATTGCCGGTGCGTCCCGGGCGGCAGGTCATGTGTGCGCGCCCTCTCTGTGGCAGAAGGTGATCGCCCGCTGCGCCGGACTGCGTCCGGATCTTCAGGCCTACGACCGCAACCGCAAGGCACTTTATGAGGGACTGACCGCGCAGGGCTATGAGGTGGCAAAGCCGGACGGCGCGTTCTACCTGTTCGTCAAGGCCCCCGGCGGCGATGCCAATGCTTTCTCGGAAAAAGCCAAGCAGCACGATCTGCTGGTAGTCCCCGGCGACGGCTTCGGCTGCCCCGGCTATTTCCGGGTGTGCTACTGCGTCAGCTATGAGCAGATTGTCAAAAGTTTGCCCGTGTTCGCGCAACTAATCGATTGATAAAAAAAGCCCACCGGCTCGCACCGGTGGGCTTTTTGAATACGTTACTTTATAAAGTTTTTTCCGACCACGCTGCCGCCGTCGCAGAGAATGTCTACGCCGGCAAGGTAACCGTTGCGCTCGTCCGCCACGGTGGCGATCGCGTAACCCAGCTCCTCGGGGCGTCCCATGCGCTTCTCGGCGGTGGTGTTAAGCAGACTCGCGCCTTCCTTCGCCTCCAGATTGCCCATATCGGTGGCAATCAGTCCGGGACTGAGGGATACCACCCGAATATTTCTTTTTCCGTATTCAAAGGCGCATTTCGCGGCATACCAAATCACAAACTTCTTGGAAAGCCCGTAGGCAAGCCCGGAGGATTTGTATTCATCCTTGAGCATTTTGCTCATTTTCAGAGACTTCTTCAGGAACAGGGCTTCGTCCGTTTCCGCAAGGGCGAAGGTCTTTTTGCTGGCAAGAAAATCAGGCAGCAAATAGGCGGAATTGGAGGAGATGTCCACAATGACACCGCCTTCATTCATACGCTTAGAAAATTCCTGATTGACATAGACCGTGCCCAAAGCGTTGACACGCATAAGCTGCTCGGGCTTTGCCATAGCGGGGGAAAGACCTGCCGAATGAATGACGTTTTTAATCACACCAAGTCCGGCGGCATACTCTGCCAGAGCGGCGACCTCCTCACGCTTGGAGGTGTCGCAGGTCTTGGCATATGCTTCGTAGCCCAGTTCCTCCAGCTCTTTTACGGCTTTTTCCAGCTTGGACATGGTGCGGCCGGTGACCACGATGATTTTATCTTTGGGCATACATTTTGCCGCCGCAAGACCCATTCCGCTGCCGCCGCCGGTGATTACACATACAGTTTTCATTTCCATACTCCCTTCTGTTATTGCAGTCTTTATTATACCACACTCGGCGGAAAAAGTAAATCTGTCAGACTGTGGCAAAGCCGTTCAAAGAGGGAAAATCAATACGCGGGATATTTCAGTATCATGCGTCCGGGCTTTGCATCAAAGCTGTGATGACAAACCAAAACAGGATCCGACCTCGGATTTAAAAAGGTATACTCGCTGATATTGGTTTCCCCGTCGTAGTGGCAAAAATCCGCGCATTTTACTACGATATATCCCTTTTCTGCATAGAGGTCGAAGGAATCTATGTCGCCAAAGCCGTATGCCCAGCAGGAAAACTCATAGATCACCCGGTCATCCCGGAACAGCAGTACGTTATTGTTCCTCTCATTCAGCCGCGCTCTGTAAAGGTAGAACCTGTGACCGTCCAATTCTATCTCGCCCAAACGCTCTTGGGGTGGTACCTCGCTGTGGCCGTATGCCCCAAAAGAGCGCAAATAGCTTTGTGAATGGATAAGCGGCTCCAGAAACTCTGCGATGTGTCGGTTTTCTCCGTCACCAACCAGCAGTTCGCATACCGCTTTTCTGTTTGCGAGGGTTTTGTCATAATTCCAATGGGCAACAATTAAATTCATCAGCTCCCGCGTACCGCCCAGCTCCTTCGCCTTGACAAGATAAGGCAGTGCCATGAGGTATCGCCGGTAGTCAGAAATGCCGCGCCATCTTAAAAACAACCTTGCAATGGCGTTCAGGGAATCCAAATGATTCAGCTCTGCGCCCCGAAGATAATACTGAGAGGCAAGCTCAGGATCGTTCTCAAGAATCCCCTCATACAGGGAGCCGACGTAGTAATACAAGGGCGCGTGCTTATAATCGTCAATCCCCCGGATATAAGTATTCGCGCTATCGAAATCGCCGGTGTTTATGGAATGTTTGATCAGTGTAGTATAAATTTCTGCTTTGAATTCGTCCGTTTCCTCGTCCTTGGTGTATAGCTGCAGCAACGATCGCATGATTTTGACAGCTTCTGTGGAATCCTCATGTACGCCTAACCCGTTAAGGAATCCAAAGGACATATAGTAAAGCTGTTCCACCGACAGGTTTTTGGCGGGGAGTAAATGCTTTTTTGCCGCAAAAAACGAGCTTACACGCATAGCCAGATCCTGCTTCAGAAAAAATTGCTGTATGGCCCGCTCCAAATGCTTTACGAACCGCTGCTTTTCGTCGTTGGTGGTTTGGGAATCAAGAAGAGAATTTCCGTCCAGCAACTGAAGATGACCCAAACGCCGCTCAATTTCCCCCAAGGACTCTTGGCCGATACCAAGAAGTACGGGGATGATGCCCTTCTTTTCCGCAAATGCCTGCTTGATTTCAATATCCCAAACATAGCTCGATTCCAGGATGTTTTTGGTCAGCAGCAAAACCACCATGTCTGATGCTTTGATGGCCTCGGATATTTCCCTGTCGTAATCCACACCCGGTGTCAAGGAATCGTCATACCAAACGGCGCAGTCAAAGGAGGAGAGTACATAGCTCACTATTCTATCCCGGATGCCGTATAGGTTGTCGCTTTTTTTGTAGCTGATAAAGATTTTTCTTTTATTTTCAATGGGCATATCCTTGCCGTTTTCGTCTTTTCTGGTAACAAAGGTCAAATTGATATCCACCATACAAGCACCCTCATGTCCAATATTGCAAAAAGTATAGCATAGATTCCCCTAAAACACAACATCCCAGCTTCGCTAACCGGACACGATATTCCAATATGTTACAACAGAAGCCTTGACGCTATTTGCAAATTATGTTATAATGCACAAAAATGAAGGGTTATGGGCTGCTTTTCCTGCTTGCCGGATTCTTGCGCAAACAGGGGGAATGTCTGAAAGCGGGCGGCCAATGGCGGACTGAGTTTTCAATCGCTTCGCGATGAAATTATTTAACAGATAGGAGATCGAATCATGGCAGAACAGAAAAATTTGGAACAGGCAAAGGTTGCCTTTGCTACCCTTTGCCAGACCCTCGACAGTCACGACTGGCGTTACAAAAAGAACGAGGAGAAATTGTCCATAGAGTGCGGCGCGCAGGGTGAGGACTTGCCTATGGAGATCAAGGTCGAAGTAGATGCGGACAGAATGATCATCATGCTGCTGTCCCATTTGCCGTTTGTGATTCAGGAGGATAAGCGTCTGGATGCTGCCATTGCGGTTAGCGCAATCAATAACGTGCTGGTAGACGGCAGCTTTGACTATGATGTCACCTCCGGTCATATGTTCTTCCGCATGACCAACAGCTTCCGTGAGAGTAAAATCGGCTCAGAGGTGTTTGCGTATATGCTTTTCTGCTCTTGCCAAACTATCGATGAATATAATGATAAGTTCCTGATGCTCTCCAAGGGAATGATTTCTATTGAGCAGTTCATCGCCGATATTTAAAGCGAAAGAGGAGGATAAAACAATGGCTGACGAAAAGAAAATGGAGCTGGCGAAGCAGGTATATCAAACCCTCTGCTCTGCAATTGATAACAGAAACTGGAACTACACTAAGGACGAAGAAAAGCTTCTTGTGCACTTTGGCGTGCGTGGGGATGACATTCCCATGCAGTTTCTTCTGGTCGTGGATGCGGAAAGACAGCTTATCCGCCTGATGTCCCCCATGCCCTTCAAAATGAGTGAGGGTAAGCGGATGGAAGGCGCGATCGCGACCTGTGTTGTGACCAATAAACTGGCAGACGGCAGCTTTGACTACAATCTGTCGGATGGCGAAATTATCTTTAGAATGACGGCCTCCTTCAGGGAGAGCCAGATTGGCGAAGCCCTGTTCCAGTACATGATTTCCTGCGCCGGCGCAATGGTCGATAGATACAATGACCAGTTCCTGGCAATTGATAAGGGTCTCATTAGCATTTCCGACTTTATCGCCAAAAATGCCTAATCATTTTTGAAAGCCCCGGAACGGTCGTCCATTCCAGTCCCACGGACCGGAATGGATGACCGTTCTGTTTACAGGAGGAAAAATGACTTATATTGAATTTTTTGACAAAATTGCTTCGGAGAATATCAGTGCCTGCCTGACCTATATTCCGGACAGAGTGATTTATATCGGCGACAACGCAAAGCTGATGAAACGGCATATCGCAAGCTATGAGTGCGTATTCTCGAATCGGGGATATAACATAGAGTTTATCTACAAAACTACATCCAAGAATAATTTGGAAAATGCCGTTGCGATACTGTCTGAAATCGTGGAAGCCTACGATGACTGCGTTTTTGACATAACCGGCGGAGAGGAAGTTTTAACCCTGGCCTTGGGCATTGTTTACGAAAGGTATCCGGATAAGAATATTCAGATACATAGATTTAATCTCAGAAACAATGCCGTCTATGACTGCGACAAGGACGGAACAACCATATACAAAGAGCCCCCCACCCTGTCCGTTGAGGAAAATATCAAAATCTATGGCGGCAATGTGGTGTACGGTGGCATTGATGAAGAAAATACCTACCGATGGGATTTGAACTCCGATTTCCTGAACGATGTTGGTCTGATTTGGAATGTTTGCAAGGGAAATGTTCGGTTTTGGAATGTGCAGATTGGTATTTTTGAGGCTGTGGAGTTTTTTGGGGAAAAGTCCGGGGACGGCTTGACCACAACGGCGAAAAAATCCGATGTCGAAGCATACCTTTTACGACACAAAGCCAAATATAAACCGTCGAAAGGAATCATTGGCTATCTGCTGAAGCACGGTCTGCTTACATACTTTGAGGAAACAGAAAATCTCACTGTCTCTTACAAAAATAAACAGGTGAAAAAATGCTTGACAAAAGCGGGACAGGCACTGGAAATGAAGATATTTGTTACCGCGAAGGGACTGCTCGACACCGACGGTGTGCCGGTTTACTACGATGCCATGAATGGGGTTGTGATAGACTGGGACGGAGAATTCCATGATGAAGCTGTTGAAGATGAATATGATACGGAGAACGAAATCGATCTCTTGCTGACGCACGGTATCGTTCCGGTGTTCATTTCCTGCAAGAACGGCGCGATTACTGCCGATGAGCTGTATAAGCTGAACACGGTTGCTGAACGCTTCGGCGGACAATACGCCCAAAAGGTTCTTGTGGCGACCTCTATTGCTATGCTAGGGGAGCGGGGGCAGTATCTCAGGCAACGTGCCAAGGATATGCACATCAAGCTGATTGAGGGCGTTCAAAGCATGGAGGACACAGAGCTAGAGAAGAAGCTGAGAAATATTTGGAAATAATTGGTGATTACAAGTTCGGTTTCGATGCCCCAAAAGAAAACGGTAGTTGCCGAAAAAACAGCCAGTGCCATATGTGCCTTGACTTGCTTGTGGCTACAAAGTATAATGGCTGTGTATATGGAAAACAGTGGATGGGAAATTTCCATGAAAGCATGGCTGCAAAAGCGTTATTTAAGCCGGAGGGACGGCAACGAATCACATAAGGAGATAAAAAAATGAGCGAGATGAAACCGACCGCATTGTTGGTGGAATTGATGGAAGAATCCAAGAAAATCGGCAATAAAAAGAATCCTCCCGTTACTGCCGAAAGATTTATTCTTGCAGTAATCGATCGTATGCAATCCGGTGACGGGGCAGACGGGAACGTGGAATTGGCAAAGGTCTGCCGGATAATCAGGGAAAAATTTGTGGATGTGACCACGGCCCGGGAGACCTTGCTGGCATATGTATGCGAGGATAAGGGCCTTGCCTTCATGGATGACCTGTATATGAAGAAAAAGCTGCAGGCGGCAGTGGAGGCTTCGGCGAAATTGAGACGCTCTGAGCTGAGTGCCCTTGCTGTGATTCTGTGCATTACCGAAGATCCCAGCGATGTCATAAAATCCGTTATGACCGGCACCGAATCCGAAGGAACAGCCGTTTCCCATTCGGATGAAGATCCGGCTGCTGCGGAGGTGGAAACCGTGGAACCGGCACAGAAAACGGACGGTGAGGCGAACAAGTCCCCAAAAGCCGCCGCTGCTCCGTCTGCTGCTGCGAAAACTGAAATGTCCGCATTGATTTCGGATGTGAAGCGCATCAGAGCGGAGCTGCGGGCTGCGATTTTCGGTCAGGATAATGCGATCAATACCTTTGCCACCGGATACTTTCAGGCCAGTATGCTGTCCATGATCGATAAGTCCAGAAAGCGTCCCCGGGCTACATTCCTGTTTGCGGGCCCTCCCGGTGTGGGCAAAACGTTTTTGGCGGAAAAAGCAGCCGAAGCACTCAAGCTGCCTTTTATGAGATTTGACATGAGTGAGTACGCGGATAAGGAAGCGAATTTGGAATTCTGCGGCTCTGATAAGGTTTATAAAAACGCCAAAGCAGGCAATGTGACCAGCTTCGTGGCAGAGCATCCGAAGTGCGTGCTGTTGTTCGACGAAATCGAAAAAGCGCATATTTCTGTGATTCATCTGTTCCTCCAGATGCTGGATGCCGGCAGATTGCGGGATAATTTCACCGACAGAGAGGTTTCCTTCTCCAATGCCATCATCATTCTGACCACCAATGCCGGAAAGCAGCTATATGAAGAATATGAAGGCGGCGATTTGTCCACCGTTTCCAGAAAGGTAGTGGTAAAGGCCCTTCAAAAGGACGTCAACCCTGAAACCGGTGTGCCTTTCTTCCCGGGCGCGATCTGCTCCCGTTTTGCCTCCGGAAACGTGGTTATGTTCAACCACATCGAAGCCCACAATCTCCGCACGATCGCGAAGAAGGAAATCGAACGCCATGCAGCCAACCTCGAGAAAGAGACAGGTATCCAGCTTCAAATTGACGAGCGTGTGTATACCGCGCTTCTGTTTGCCGAAGGAAGTGCCGCGGACGCCAGAACCGTCAGAAGCAGGGCGGAAACCTTCTTTAACGATGAGCTATACGAGCTGCTGAGATTGATCGCGTCCGAAAAGGTGAAAACCGATATCGATAATATTGAGAAAATCCATATCGAGGTTGATCTGACTCGCGCGGAGAAGGACATCGCCCAGTTGTTTGCCTCCACGGATAAAGCCAAGGTCTTGGTTATGGCGAATCCCGAAACCGTCGCGCTTTGTCAAGAAAAAGCACCCGATATCCATATGGTCGGCGCGCAGGAACGGAATGAAGCCATTGAGATTCTGAAAAGCCAAAACATTGACTTTGTTTTGCTGGATATGAAGTGCGGTGTGGCTGCCGCATCCGCAGACAGCTTGAACATTGAGGACGTTGCGTCGCCTGCCCGGGATTTCTTCAAGTTCCTGCGGGAGCAGAGAAAAGGGCTTCCCATTTATCTGGTGGAAAACCGGGGAGTTGTGCTGACAGAGGAGGAGAAGGTTTCTTTCCTGCGTCAGGGGGTTCGGGGCGTTCTGCGCATCACCAATGCCAAGGGGGCCTTCGCCGCACAGCTTAATGCGATCGCTTCCAGCCTGCATCAACAGGCCAGCATGGTCAAGCTGGCAAAGGAAAACAAGCTGATCTCCTTTGAAACGGCGCAAACCGTTTCCAAGAACGGCAAGAATGCCGAAATCAAACTGTTTGATTTTGAAATGGGAATCGCGGTGGATGCGGAGGATGCCAAGAACATTCTCAGCTCCGTGTCTAAGCCCAATGTGCGTTTTCAGGATGTGATTGGAGCCACTGAGGCAAAGAAGGAACTGACCTATTTTGTGGAATACCTCAAAAATCCCAAGAAATATATGGGGAGCGGAGTGAAAGCACCTAAGGGTGTGATTCTCTATGGCCCTCCCGGTACAGGTAAAACCATGCTGGCAAAGGCCATGGCGTGCGAAGCCGGAGTTACCTTTATTGCCGCTGAGGGCAACCAGTTCCTGAAAAAGTATGTGGGCGAGGGCGAGGAAAAGGTTCACGGGCTGTTTAAGACCGCGCGCAAATATGCCCCCTCGATTCTGTTTATCGACGAGATTGATGCCATCGCGAGGGAACGCAGGGGCGGTACCAATGCCGGCGCAAACGGCGAGGGCACACTGACCGCCTTCCTGGCGGAGATGGACGGCTTCGTAAACGACCCGTCAAAGCCGGTGTTTGTTTTGGCTGCCACCAATTTTGACGTGGAACCCGGCCGGGAAAAGAGTCTTGACCCCGCACTTATGCGCCGTTTTGACAGAAAGGTGTATATGGATCTGCCCCGCAAGGAAGATAGGATCAGATTCTTGAATATGAAGATTGCCAAGAATTCCGCACTGGTCATTTCCCCGGAGCAAATCGATAACATTGCCATGAGATCCACGGGTATGAGCCTTGCGGAGCTGGATTCGGTGGTGGAGCTGGCATTGCGTTCGGCGATCCGGGAGGGCAGCACCACGGTGAATGACGCCATTTTGGAAGAAGCGTTTGAAACCTTCAACGGCGGCGAAGTGAAGAAGTGGGATGTTTCCCAGCTTGAGCGGGTCGCAAGACACGAGGCCGGTCACGCGTTCCTTTGCTGGCTGAACGGAGAAACGCCGTCCTATCTTACCATTGTTGCCCGGGGCAATCATGGCGGATATATGCAGCACGCGGAGCAGGAGGGAAAAGCCATCTACACCAAGGACGAGCTCCTTGCCCGCATCAGAACCTCCTTGGGCGGCAGAGCGGCGGAAATTGCCTACTACGGCGCGCGGGATGGAATCTCCACCGGCGCAAGCGGAGATTTGGCTTCTGCCACAAGCATCGCTCAGCAAATTGTATGTACTTACGGCATGGATGAAGATTTTGGCCTTGCGGTGGTCAATGGCACGGTTGCCGGAAACGGCACCATGTCCGTTGAGGTTAGAGCGTCTATCAACCGTATTCTGAAGGAGCAGATGAGCGAAGCGGTTCGTCTGATCTCGGAGAATAAGGAGAGGATCGACTCCCTTGTGGAGGAGCTAATGGCCAAAAACCACCTGAACGGCCCTGAGATTGAATTTGCAATCACAAGGCGTTCCGGCGACAACGCCGAGAGAATTTCTGACACGGAATAACCTGTTCCAATTAGAGAAAGGCGCGAATTATGGAAAAATATCAGATCGCAATCATTATTGCGCTGCTATGCCTGTCGGCAGCGGTGTTATTTGTGCCGACTGTGATTTACTTAGTCCGCAGGAAGGTTGAAAAACCGTCCGGCGGAAGCGGCAAGAAATCCGTTGTCAGCGGTTTGCTTTTGTTTTCTGTATGCCTGTTTGGCGCAATGTGGTGCTTAAGATATGCGGTTGGGTATTTTTCCCTTATTTCCATGGAGGGCGACATAATTACCCTGACATGGTGGGAAGAAATCATCGACAGCCTTTTCCGCGCGCTTCGCACCTTTAGCATGGAGGAGGAATACGGGGAATATATTTGCGCAATCAAGGACATGATCGCGGAAATTATCCCCGCCAATCACTGGAGCTTTTTCCTTTGTCAGGCGGTGGCGGTGGCATATGCTTCTTTGCTGAACCTAATCGCCCCCGTTGTTAGCGGCGCGATTATCTTAGAGATTATTACCAGCGCATTTCCGAAGATAAAACTAAGGCTGCTGTACCTCAATTTTAGACGGAAAAAGTATTTTTTCAGTGAATTGAACGCGGCATCCCTGGCCTTGGCGAAAAGCATCATCACCAACGAAAAGAAAGAAAAGCCGGTTCTGATTTTTACGGACACATATGTGGACGAGGAAAAAGAAAAAGAGTACGAGCTTTTTTTGGAAGCGAAGCAGTACGGCGCAATCTGCGTTCGTGATGATTTGGCCCATGTCGCAAAACCCAGATTCGGAAAACGGGAATACTATTTGATGGATGAAAATGAATTTGGGAATTTGCAGACGCTGATGGGGCTGGTCGAAGATGAAAATATCAAATTTATTCGGGATTCCCGTATTTATCTCTTTGTACAAAGCGACGCGTATGTGCAGATTGAAAAGCAGGTGAATCTCAAGCTGGATGGGGAGCGCAAGAAAAAGCTCCTGCAGCCCGGAAATAAGCCGGTAATTATACCGGTGAACGGATTCCGCAATTTGGTTCACAATCTGCTTGGGGACATTCCGCTGTATGAGCCGTTGGTGCATAAGGCTGACCCCACAAAGCTGAATGTTACAATCCTTGGAAACGGTATCATTGGCACGGAGGCATTCCTCAGCACGTATTGGTTCGGCCAGATGCTGATTAGCCGGCAGCAAGACGGCAAGGAAACAATGAAGGATTGTGAGTTGACGGTCAACGTTGTGTCCAAGGATACGGAAGCGGATTTCTGGGCAAAGATTGACTATGTCAACCCGGAAATTCAGACAACTGTTGAGGTGCTTACAAAGACAGAAAGCCGCCCCGCGGGAGATTTGCTTGCGTACAACGCAAGCGGGAATAAAAACAACGCCTACTGCAAGGTCCGCTATATTCAGACAGACGTTAAAATAGGCGGTTTTTGGAACGGAGAGACGGAACAGACCCAGAAATTGCTTGAGTCCGATTATTTCATTGTCGCTTTAGGCAACGATGCCGATAACATTTCCGTTGCCGAAAAATTGCGCCGCGCTATTGGCAAGAAGCACGTGGAAGCGCAATCCGAGGGGGCGGTAAGCAATGCGGTAATCGCTTACGCGGTCTTCGATCCGGAGCTTGCGGAAACGCTGAATGAACGCAAGCGTTATCAAATACGCAAGCCCGACCGCTCGGACATTTATATGTACGCCTTTGGCAGCCTGAAGCAGGTATATAGCTGCGAAAATGTCTATATGTCGAAGCACACCGTATTGGCAGAAGAAACTGCCAACGCGTATGGGAAATTGCAAACTCATATCGAGGACAATCAACGCAGAGCCAAAGGCGGCGAAAACGGGAATTATAATTACTGGGCAAATCTGGCCAGAGCCGCGCACATAAAATACAAGGTGTTTTCCTTGGGCTGGATCACCCAATCCGTCTTTAGTTATTATGGCGATGAGCTGAAATGCCATATAGACGAAACAAAACAGGGACTGGACCGCTATGAGCTGTTGCCTTCCGATTATCCCAAGGCGTGCGATAAAGTAGCTTCCGACGTGTATCACCGCGAGGTGATAAAAGGAGCTTGTCAAAAATACAAGAGAATCGCAATCTCCAACACGGATTTTGCAGATGCGCGTTACCAGAGCTTGAAAACCGAGCTGGAGCGGAAAAAGCATTGCCTTGCATGGCTGGAGCACCGCCGCTGGAATGCCTTTACGCGAACGTTGGGCTATCAGCAGATAGACCCGGAGCGTATTCTGGACGTGAAAAATAGCCAAAAGGATATGGAGCTGAAGCTTCATTCCTGCCTGGCGGAAGCCAGACGGCCTTCTCTGGAATCGGGTGATACCTACATATACGCGCGCTTTAAGCCCAACGGCAAGGTGGATGAGGATTCCATGTTTGCATCCTATGAAAGCGAGCCGCTGGATTATCTGGACGGGGCGTCAATTGCGCGCAGAAATCGGGATCGCGCGAAAATGTCGGGTGATTACAAGGTGTATGACTACTACCGGTATGAATTTGACAACTATTTGAGCACGCGAGAGGTTTCCGAGCTGATTCCCATTGCTGAGGATACTATCATTGCAAATTGCCAAAAAGGAGTTTATGAAGGCGCGATTTTCTTACAGGAGTGCTCTGAGTGGCATATTCCCTTTGACTCGCTGAAGAAAGAGATGGAGAAGCTCTATTATAAGCTCGATCCAAGCAAACAGGAAGAAGAAGATTTAATAAAAGACTGCAAATCCGGTAAATACAAAAAAGGGTTTGAGGTGTTCGGAGAATGGTTCCTTTTGAAAGAGGATGCTGCCAAGCTGCCCGACCCTCAGCGTATATGACGGAGCATAAAGGAGAATTTTATGTACAAACCGAAGCCTGTTGATACAAGCAGGATTGAGCTGCCTGAGGGGCTCGCTGCGCTTACAGAGAAGATTGCCGAGAATGTACACGACAATTGGTCTGCCGGACGGTTCGCGGAGGGCTGGATCTACGGAGAGGCAAGAAATGATGCGCTGAAAACCAATCCTTGTCTGGTCCCGTATTCGGAGCTGCCTGAGGGGGAAAAGGAATACGACCGCAACACCGCGATTCAGACACTGAAGCTGATCATCGCACTTGGCTACAAGATAGAGAAGGCGTAAATGTAAGAAAAGGGTCTGCTGCAAAACCTATGTTTTGCAACAGACCCTTTATTTTGTCAATGCGCCCAACAGGTGCGCGTCCGTAAGTGCCGGATGTGTATACGCGCCATCTAAAATGGCATCCACATTTTCCGCGCTGTTTTCAATCTCCTTGGAGTAAAGCTGGGCAATGGACACGGTGTCCCCGCCTAAGCAGCGTACCAAAACGCAGCCTGCGACAATGAATTTTATCCGGCACACCAAATCCCAGTCCGATACGGCTTGCAGCCAGTACCGCTCGATTCCGTAGCGCGCCATTGCCCGGTGCTGCTGTGACCATTGTGCCGGTTGATTGGGGGCGCGCAACAGGTCACGCCAGCGTGGGGTCAGGATTTCCAGTCCGGCGTAGAAGCTCCGCAGGGCGTCTTCCGAAAAAGGCTGCGCCACCTGGCGGGCAAGAGCAAGCTCCGCCGGAGGGTCGAAGGCCGCAAGCTCTCCACCGTCCAGTGCCTCCTGCACCCGGTAGCCAAAAAGCAGTAAAAGGGTCAGTGCCTGCGGTACCGGATACTGCCCCAAAAGCTCCCATGCCTGCTCCCGTGTACGCAGCAGCAATTCCATGGCTTCCCGGTCATACTCCGGCGTGTCGCCGCCGGGCTGCTCCTGAGTGATTCGGGGCATTGGCGGAGAATTTAATATCAGCCGCGCGGCTTCGGGGCAGGAAAGCTCCAGTCCCAGCTCTACAAAATCTCCATAGTCATGCCGCAGCCGGGGAAAATCCCGACAAACCTGACACAGCCCCTCATGTCCGAGCTGGGCCTGTATCTCGCACAAGCCGTCGGCACGCCACATGGGACAGCGGCGGTCTGTGATTTGCAGATAATATTCGCCGTCCTCCCGCTTCAGCTTATCCCGAAGACGGTCGCCCAGTGGCCCGGGAAGGGTAAGGTAGCGGGCGGCGGATTCTCCGTCCACCTGTACGTCCCACTCCTGACAGCAGCTATCGGGACATGCCGCGGCAAGGCAGCGAAAGCTGTCATAATAGGAACTCTTTACTTCTTTCATATCTGCTCCTGGAATACAAAAATAATACTGTCACCGTAAGGGCGTAACGCGCCCTTACAGTGACAGTTTTTGGATTACTCCTCCACGCGAATGGCGTACAAAGCGGCGGATGCGCTGCCAAGGGTCTGCTTGCTGTCGGCGACCGCATCCTGCAGCACGGCAAGCTGCGCCACCACCTGATCGGCGATGCCGGCGATTTGGGCGGCGGTATCGTCCACCTTTACGGTGGCATCGGCAATGACCCCGTTGGCGCGCTGATACATCAGCGCAATACGCTCCTGAGCCTGACGCTCCATTCGTTCCGCACGGCGGTAGGCTTCCAGCTCCGCCTCGTTGCGGCGCACTACCTCCACCTGCTTGGAAACGGCTTCGTCACGTTCGGTCTTCACCTGCTCCAGCTCCTGCTGTGCGGCGGCCAAGGCAGTCTCCAGCTCGGCTACCCGGTCGGTCAGGTCCGGACGCTCCTGAAGCTGGCTAAGCTGCTGCTGGGCACGCTCCAGATCCGATTGGAGCTGCTGAAGCTGCTGAGTATGCTTGGAGTTGATATATTCGATGTAATGAACCACGTCCTCCCGGTGGAAGCCGTTGAACGCGCTGCGGAAGTTATAGGCTGCTGCCATAGAAATGCCTCCTTAAAATCAATGATGCGGTGCATTTTTACCTATCATAACACATTTTCCTCAGGAAAACAACCTTTCCCGACGTTCCTGCAATTTTTATTTTTCCCCTTTACAAATTGGCTAAAGCCTGCTATAATAACTGGGCTGTGAAGCATGCACCGGTGGCTCAATGGATAGAGCATCGGATTCCGGTTCCGAGGGTTGGGGG
>CAZAOL010000003.1:0-27661 GCA_964486785.1 uncultured Oscillospiraceae bacterium | reverse complement strand
CGGGAGAGGTCATCGGCTTCGTCAGCGGACACACCCACACGGACAATCTCAGCCAAAAGGTGGGCTATGAAAACAGTCTTTCCTATGGCTACAGCTATCTGAGCCTGATTGGATCAGACTCCTTCGCCACCATGGTGGTGGATCGGGAAAATGGTTTGATCACCACCTTTAAGTACGGCGAGGTCAGACCGCAAAACAACATGGAGGAATTCAATCCGGGTGCCATTGACGGAGAGGCGGAGCAGGGGATCTCCATGCAGTCCGGTGTGTGGAGCTTGGCCTATGATCAGTTCCTGCCCACCGGAGAGAACCTCTATCAGGGACTGTCCGACCTGTGGGGAGATGGTTATACCAGCGACGGAACTACGGTGCTGGATCCGGAAAGCTTGGAGCTCGTCTCCGCCCAGGAGAATGAGAAATGGGCCATTTCCAAGGCGATCCCCGTGAAGCAGGCGACCCAGTATGTCATTTCCGATATTGGCAGCAGCTTGATCCAATACTACCGCCCTGACGGCAAGTTCAGCAGTGTGCTGAAGCCGGTAGAACGGGACGGACAGTGGATCATCTCCACAAAGACCCACGAAAAGGGCGGCTATCTGGTCATTTGCTTCCACAAGGCCAGCGCGGGCGATTTGGACAAGGTTGAGCTGCGGGAATGGGTTGGCAACACCCGGTAAAGCCCCTTGCATAGACGAAAGGGGTGCGTTGCGAAATGAGATTGGCAGGTTCTCTTGATGAAGAAGGGCCGCAAGACCTCCGCAGCAACAAAAACCTTAACACCTGCAAAGGTGCTATCTGCGAAAATGCAGTTGCGGATATGCCGGTCGAGGGAATTAGGATTCCCACACACCCCACGATTTCGCTGTCAATAAGAAACTGACAGCAGGTTTTGGTGTATACGACATCGAAAGGGAGTAAGCCAACGGTTCCTGGGCAAATCTCCCCATCCGCTAACCCCCTCAAAAGGGCAAGGTTTGAAAACCCAAGAAAAGAAGTTAAGACCTTATGCGGCTCAAATCATCTGGTTGCATAAGGTCTTTTTTCTATCTTTTATTGACCTTGGAATATCAAGTGCGGAGTGCCGGTGCACAGCTATAATTCTCAACTGCCGCCGCTTTAGGATATCATGATAATTTGCCGGCATTGTGGCTTAAAAGCGGTTGACTTATTTATACCTGCCCTATACTATATAATAGGAACGGACAGAAGGTATTTTGCCGGTGTTGTGCTTGGAAAACAGAAATACGGTGACGGACAGCGCGGTATGCTTTGCGATTACTGCCGCCTTTGCGGCACAGGAACTGTGTGAAGGCTTCGGGCCGCGGCAAAAACCGTCAATTCCATGCTGCTTTTTCTGAAGGAGCAAGGGATTTGGGGACAGGAGGATGCCCATGTTTATGAGGAAGATCAATAAGAAATGGCTGATTCCCGCCGGAGCGGTGCTTTTGGCGGCGGTGGCTGTGGTGCTGGCAATGCTCTTGCGGGAGAAGCCGGAAACGGAGCCGGATTATCACCAGATCGTGGCGGCAGCCGTGGAAAAAGCGGAAGAGCAAGAGGGCTTTGTGATCCAGCTCTATTCCACGGGGACTATTTCCGTGGACAACGCCAGCCAGACAGTCCAGACCAACGGCTATCTGTATGCGTCAGCGGATTCGGACTATACTTCCATCTATGTCAATACCTCCAGCAGCACGGAAAACGCCGAAGCGACGGATTTTGATGTGACGGTGGCCATGTACTGCGATGGGCAGGGCGTGTATGACAATACCGGCAATTCTCCCGTGAAGATGGATATGACCTGCGAGGAATTTCAGCAGATCGTTGGGGAATACGGCCTGTATCACTACGATGTGGCGGACGCCGCAGAAATTACCTACACGGAAAACTCTATGGAGCAGTACAACGGCGGGCAGTACAGCGTGTCTCTGGCCAGACCGTCGGATACGGTGCTGGAGGCCTATGCCGGGGTGATGGCGGATGCCACCGGGGAAACGGTGACGAAAGAGGATCTGACGGTGGTATCGGCCTATGTGATGTACTCCGTTTATGATGACGCTCTGGTCACTCAGACCTGCAGCTTTACAGTGCAATATACCATGGCGGACGGACGCACCGCCAGCTATCATTCCATGAATCAGATTGCCTATCTGGAGTCTCTGGATGAGGTGCTGGGCGATATCTCTGTGCCGAATAAGGAGGAATTATCATGAATAGACCGTTTAAACGCGTGATCTCCCTGCTGCTGATCCTGGCGATGGTTCTGATTCAGAGTCAGTCGATCGTTGCGGCAGCCCTGAAGGAGGAATCCGTACAGATCTTATCTGCCGAGATGGATACCGCTTCTACCGGCGTGTCCAATCTGGAGAGCTACTATTCCAACGAGGAGTGGGCAACCGTTTATCCTCAGGGTCTGTTTCTGGTGGAATACAGCACTTATGAGGTCAGCGAAGGCGGTACCGACCCGGAAAACCCGGAGGATGTGTATCTGGGCATCGTGGTCTACCGCATTGGAGGCAACAGTCAGGGTGCCACGGTGACCTATTCCCTGACCTGCGTCAACGGCGATGACGGGCTTTACCCTGACTCTGTGGGATCCATCGAATTTGCCCCCCAGCAGTCTACCGCCATTGCCAAGATTCGCATTTATAACGATGATATCCGCAACGGCGACCAGCTTCTGCTGTTTGCGCTGGATACCGCCACCACGGGCACCGTATCCAGTGCCGGCAGCGCGGCGATCCGCATTGCCGATGACGAGCCCTATGTCCAGAGCAGGATCTCCCTGCTCCTTTCCGAGGTGATCACCGATAAGTCCGCCGGCGGCGTGAGCGTTGTGGTCAGACGGACGGAAAACGATACGGATTACTGCACCCTGAAGGTTTCCACCGCTGACGGTACGGCGGTGGCCGGTGTGGATTATGAAGCCGTGGAGCAGGAGATCGTATTCATGAGGGGGCAGACGGAGCAGACCGTTATGATTCCCCTGATTCAGTCCGAGGATGTGTATACCGAGGCGAAATATTTCTCCGTCACCATGACGGATCTGAAGGGCTGCGAAGCTGCTTCCGGCGATACCCTGCGCCTGAACATTACCAATAAATGCGACGAAGACACCAAGAAAGTGGTTTCCGTGGATGACCTGAAGGCGGACATTGAGGTGGATGACAGCGGCGCGCTGTCGGACTCCTCCGAATCCATCGTCAATGTCAACGATACCATCGACCGGGGGGCACTGCTGCGCACGGTCATCGGCACGGTCAACGGCACGGCGGTGCAGTCCATGACCCGGGCTGTTCTGCTGACGGCAGGCACAGCGGACTATTGGGACGCCACCGTTGTGATCCCCAACAGCGGATTTGCTCAGGCCTACTGCACCGGAGAGGACTGGGTCTATGACAGCGATTATACCGACGGCAACGAAAATCTTATGCTCATCAGTACGGCAGCTTACGACCTGAACCAGTTTTATGCCGTCGTGCCCCAGTTCTCCAATATAAGCAGCAAAATAGCCGCACAGTATCCCAACACGGCATTCGGTTACCTGACTGCCGGGAGTACCTTCGATAAGGGGAAATTCCCCAGTTTCATAACAGGTGCCTATTCTGACGGCCACAGCAGTGATCTGGCACACATGGAGAAATACCAGATTTACTATTTGCAGAACTGGAATTATGTGAATGTAGATTCCATTACTTCCCCCATCATGTACCGGCTGGATAATGGAAGCGGTGTGCCCTATCCCAACACCACCGGGCAGGACGGCGTCAATCAGAAGCTGTTCTACATGATTTATGACGATAACGGCTGGGATGACACCAATTTTACTCTGGGGAATACGACCTTGTATCGGGCGGTCATTCCCTTCAGCCAGTTTGACGCTACCTCCATCAATGAGAATATCACCGACTTCCGGGTGGTCATCAGCGATACCAATATCCACGAAAGCTACGTGCAGTTCAACATGGACGGCTTTACCTGGCGTGTTACGGTGGACAGCGACGGCGGCGGTGGTGTGGGTGAAAATCCCGCCGCGTCCAGCAGTGCTTCCGCGGCAGACCGCTACGGCTTCTATGTGGGCAGCAGCCTGCAGATCCGGTACGCGCCCACGGAAGGCAGCGCGTCCAATCTGCCGGTGCCCCAGTATTTCTATCTGATGGACGAAGACGGCGGCGTTCACAATTCCGCGGTTCGGGTGGAAGATGCCGAAATGACCTCCGACGGTTTCGTGGTGGCGGGCACGATCCCTCTGCAAACTGTGATGAACACCAATGTGGATACGCTGGAAAGCAGCTATTACATGACCGGCGAGCAGATCCAGATCCATAACGACCTGCTGACCGCCGGAAATAACATCCACAAATGCTTTGATAAGATCCTGTATTTTCAGGTGGAGGTGAGCCTGAAGCCTGCCGTTACCGTCAACTATGGCAGCCTGCCCACTCTGACCGCCAAGAAGACCACAACCGACGGCGATCTGGAAACGGATGAGGAGCTGAAAACCCGGGTCTATGACATTCTGGGAAATGTGGTCACATTCTATGACAGCAGCGACTGTGAAATAGATGTGGCATATCACATCGACCTGAAGAACCATACTCTGGAATACACGGAAACGGGTTTTTCTTATCTGATCGTCAACCCGGAGGCAGCCGGTGGCGGCACCCGGGTCAAGAGCAACCTTTACGATCTGGATCTGAGTGACTTTGCCGCCGCGGAGCAGATCATGGTGGAGGATTGCACTCAGATCGGAGTGGGCGTCCAGTTTACCGTGTATAACGAGAACACCACCTATCTGCCGCCCCATATTACCGTTGACTCGGTGGGGGTTTCCTCCAAGAGCGGCACCGGCTTTGTGACGGAATATACCGCCAACGCTCTGGCGGAGTTCCTGAATTTTGAGGTACTGCACCACGACACGGAGGCCTCTCCGGCTCTGAGCTATTACACCGTTCATTTCACCATTTCTGATATCTATACCTCCGGCGGAAATGCCAGCGTGAAGGAATATCCTGTTACCGTTTGGTATGAGAGCACCGACGGCACGGAAAGCTGGGAGCTGCTGTCCTTCGTATTCAAAGGCGGCGCGTCGCTGGCTGAGGCTCAGGATGTGGAGATGAAGATCCTGTGCTCCGCCTATCTGGATGTGGACAGCTCCACGGTGGATGGGGTGGATGCCGCGGGGTATAAGCCGGTGCTGCGGCTGCTGGATTATAACTCCGCCGGGTATCAGTATGTGGTTTATATCCCTACATACTATGATTATCAAAACAACGAAAGCCTGCTGATGCAGACCTATAGCCAGCGTTTTCTGGGCTCTGACGGCATCAGCATCGTGATGGATGATTATGACAAGGGTGATGGGACATCCGGAACGACAGTGCTTTTCACCGTGGACGCTGAGGATATGCAGTATGTGGCACCTTATATGGAGCCTGTTGTGCTGGAATCCGAGGGCGCGTCCATGCAGAGCGTCTATTTTGAGGAGCAGCGGAGCTTCTATACCTATAACGACAATGTAACCGCCATGTCTGCCATGACCTTCAATTGGGATACGTCCGGTGCCACCACCGTCATTTCCAAGATTCTGCGTCAGGAGGGGCATGGGAACTCTGCCGATGTGCTGGGCTTATTCTCCGGGACGGGCCCGTATGTGCAGCACAATGACAATCAGATCACCTTTGGTGTTAAAATCAGCCTGACGGACACCAAAAGCAAGCTGGGGGATGAAAAAACCCAGTCCCTTACAGCGATGTATAACGCAGACCCCACTGCAACCAATTATAACAATCGCTGGAATACCTCCAAAGCCGTGTCCGTTAGCGGCACGCTGGATACAAAGCTGGTTTGGACCTATAACGCGCTGACCCACCAGTGGAACTTCAGTCAGTTTTCGGTTTCCGTCAGCGGAAGTATCTCCTTCTCGAAAAATATTCCGATACCCGTTTGCTATAATCTGGTATACGCCAGTTTCAGCGTAAAAGTTGGATTCAGCATTTCGGCGGGCGGCAGCCATGTTCTGGACTATGTGGACGGAGATGGGAATCCCCATTACAGATTAACCTTTAACGGTCTGACCATTTCACCCAATTTCTATTTGGCAGGCGGCGTAGGTGTCGGCGCGGTAAATCTGCTGTCCCTGGAATTCGGTATTTCGTTCTCCTTAAGCTGCGCGCTTACCCTTGCCGCGGAGAAATATGTATCGGCACAGCAGGAATTTGATATCAACAGCGTCACCGGGGCAACGGCGGACAAGTATTCCATTGAATTTAGCAGTGACTGGAAAACCTATACCCCTGCCAGCACCACGGTTTCTACTTACAGCTATGGCAATACCCTGTGCGAATCCAGTGCCGAAGGCAGCACCGTAGTCATCAAATCCACCGGCACGGCGTTCCAACTGGTGGGGCTTGCCTGTCCCGGGGGCGGCGAGATGGAGATCACGGTGACGGATTCTCTGGGCAATACCCAGACCGCCATCTGTAATACCTACAGTTCCCGCAACGAGCTGTATAAGCTGCTGTATCACTGGGAATGCTCGGAGAATTACGCATCAACCGCTAATGTGGATTTCGTTGTGACCATCACCAATACCAGCGGAAAACTTATCTCGCTGGACAGCTTCCGTGTTTACAACCGGGACTATACCAGCCAAAGCACCATCGTACCTGCAAGTATGAACTGGCTTACCATGCGGCTGGCGGTGTATCTGAAGCTCTGTGTTTTGGGTATCAGCTTTAGCCTTGATCCGGCATATCTGCTGATCAATACCACCGGCGGTCTTACAACCTGCACGATCGGTACTATAGGGTACAGCAAAACATGGGACATTACTCCGGAAGCCGCCAGCAGCGTGCCGCTGCTGCTGGCTACCCAGTCCGAGACCCTGTCTGCCACGGATTCGGATTACTTCAACACCGGCGAATTCTCCGATTACAGAACCCAAACCCTGCTGCAACCGGATATTTCCAATACCGCAAAGACCCAGGTTATCAGCCATAACGGAAAGACCTATGCCTTCTATACGGTTTTGGGCGACACCGGCAATGGCACCAGCTTCTATCAGCTTTACTGCTCTGTCGATGGCGGAAGCAGCGTGCTGGTAAGCGAGGACATCTTCGTGGCGGATTTCAACGCCTTTGTGGACGGCAGCGGAAATCTTGCCGTGGCGGTCACCTGCAGTGACAGCACGGTGGCATCCGTTGCCGCCGGTGCCGACGGCAAGGCGGTCATGACCACCACGGACGGAAACCAGTATCCCCTCAGCACCACGGAGGAGCTGAAGCAGGCTCTCATCCGAACCTGCGTCAAGCTGATTACGGTGGAGGTGGACACCGACGGTGCCATTACGGACACCTCCGCCAGGGTTCTGGGCATCACCGACGGCTCTGATCAGCTCCAGGATTCCAATCCTGTGGGCGTGGGTGTCAATAACGGTGCCTGCGTCTTCTACAATAGCTGCTCCAGCAATACCTCCGCCGGTATCACCTCGGATTGGAACGGCTTCAACAGCTCGGATACCGATATACTGAACGATCTGCTCAGCTCCCTGTATCAGGGCAATTCCGATCTGTACTGTACTGTGGTCACCGCCTCCGGCAATGCTGTAACCACTCGGATTCCTCTGAGTGCCAGCCTGACCGGCATGGAAAACGCCATCATCACCGTCACCTCCATGGACGCTTTGTCCTACGGCGATACCGTCTCTCTTGCATACACCGTGGAGGTGGCCAATGCGGAGAAGGGCGGCTATACCGGCGTTCTGAAGCAGATCCATTACCGCCAGATCACTGTGGGCAGCGATGGCAGCATTACCGCCTCCGATACCGTGGTGGTGGCTTCCGTCTTTGACTACGATAAGACTTTGAGTGAGATTTTTGGTGACAGTGCCTATGAGCTCTCCTCTGAGTATTACAACAGTGAGACCGATGAGCTCTACGACAGCAATATTTTGCGTAATGTGCAGTTGGAGCAGGCGGTGCTGGGAGAAAACGGCACTGAGGTCAGCGGCGATGCTATGACACCCTGCCTGTTCTATCAGACCAACAGCAGCATTAACTATGTCACCTATGAAACCCTGCGGAACATCCTCAACAACACCGCCACGGACGCGGACACCGCCGGGGTGCTGTACAGCGGCAGCTTTGACGCTTATGTGATCGCGGTATCTCCGGAGGGTGCTATCAGTCTGATCTATAACGATGTCAGCCGCACCGGTGCCTATACCGATACGCTGTACATCATAGACTACTGCCCGGACTATCAGGTTTGGAACAAGGCCCGGCAGTTGACCTACACCGACGTATTCGACGCGGCGGCATATGAAAACCATGAGCCCACCGGCTCCTTGAGCTTCGAGGATTTCTCCGCCTTTGTCGATGGCAACGGCTATGTGACCATTGCCATGAAGTCCAGCTATGCCCCCTTCAGCTATGAATACGGTGCTATAGCAGGCTCGGCTGTCTCCGGCGATGGACTGGGGCTCGAGAATCTCTATGATGCCGTGGTGGAAACGGACAGCGGCGAGTACGTTGCGTATATGGTAACGCCCATTCAGGACTACGATAGTGACGAGGCCCGGACGGATGTGTTTATGATCACCTTTGAGGATCGGGCTGCGGACGCAAAGGTCACGAATCTGACACTGGACAATGAGCTTTTCGTCCCGGGGCAGGAAATCAACGCTGAGATCGAAATCGAAAACACCGGCGATTATATGCTCACCGATTTTAAGGTGTCTCTTTACTACAGAAATCCCAGCAACAACAGCACCACTGAGGTCGTGTCCCAGACGCTTGCCGCGGAATTCCTGTCCGGTGATACCATCACCACCACTCTGTCCTATACTGTGGGCTCTTCCTACATTCCCGATGGGACGGTGCTGTGCGTGCTGATCACCGACGACACCGGCAGAATCACCTTCTACGATTCCTTTGAGGATTGCTACGCTCTGAACAGCGATGAGGATGCCTCCAACGATCTGGAGCCCACCTATCGGGTGATCAACAATGCCGCGGAGCTTTATTTCGACGCCACCAGCGTGGATATCGACGGCAGCGGTATTATGACCTACTCTGTCTGCCTTGGCAACGCCGGTAATCTGGATGTGGAAAAGGATGTGGCGGTCTATCTGCGCCTGTATTCCTACGATCCCGAAACCAACCAATCCACCCCCAAGCAGACCCTGTTTGGCATCCGGGTCAGTGCCTCCGCTCTCACCGCGGGCATGACCGCCACCGTTTCCGATACTTATAACGTCAGCGATTATCTCGTTGACGGCAACCTGTACTACGCCTTTGAGATCTCCACAGAAGACGCTCAGTTCAGCACGGAGAACGACAAGCAGGAAATGCAGACCGCCCGACAGATCCCTGAGATCTCCATCAGCAGCATGAACCTGCAATCCGGCGGTTCTGTGTCTACCGACGGTCGCATCGTCTGCAACCTGACCCTTGGCGATGAGTTCGAGATCAATACCAAGGTGATTGCCCAGTATTTTGATGTGTCTGATCTGCGGGTCTATGAGATCGGTACAAGCTGTCTGAGCATTGACAATTCCGCACGCAACGGCATTGCCAAGGTCAAGGTCGTGTCCATGCCCCATGGTCAGGAGGGCTATATCAAGCTGCTGATTAGCGTGGATGGCACGGTGATCAACAAGTACCTGTACCTGCACATCTCCAACCGGGCCACCGTCGATCTGACGGAAACCAACGGCGACGGCAATTGGAGCCTGAGCCCGGAGCTTTACGCCTATGCTGCCGGCTACGACCTGCTGTCTACCGAAACCAACGGCAGTACCCTGACCTTTGATTTCTACGGCAGCGACTTCCGGCTCTATGGTGACCGCCTGACCGACGGCGGCAGCTTCCGCGTTACGGTTGCCGATGAATCCGGCAATGCGGTGGTTAGCCGGCTGGTTTCCACCAAGGCGGAGAAGGATGACTACGGCATGATGCTCTACGGCAGCGACGGTCTGGACTACGGTCATTACACCGTCACCGTGGAGGCGGTGCTTGCCGAAGGAGAGCGGCTGGTGCTGGACTACGCCAAGCACCTGCTCGATACCTCCGATGCCGATACCACCCCCTACACGGCGGTGGAATACACCACCGAAGCTCTGGACGCGCCGCTGCTCAGCGGCAGAAACCGGGACGCCTCCTTCGCGCTGACCTTCAGCGAGGCGGTGGAGCTGGCGGAAGGCACTGAATTGGCGGATATTACCGTAGAATTTGCGGAATATGAGCTGCTTGATGGGGAATTGACTGCCACCGGCAATACGGTCACCTTCGCCGCGAGCCGTATCGACGGCAATGTGCTGGTGATGACAGCACAGCTTGCCAGCACCCCCGGTGCTATCCGGGTATATGAGCTGGTGGATTCGGATATCCCGGCGGGCTGCCTGATCAGCACCGGCGGGAAGGCGGTGGATACCGCCATCCCGGATTACAGCACCGTCACCTATGTGCTCAAGGAGTCCGGCATTATGTCCGTGGTGGTGGCGGATGACCCGTCCATGCCCAACGGCAGTATTCAGAAAAGCGTTCAGGTCAAGTTTATGACCGCCCCCGACACCGGCCGTCTGGAGGGGACCAAACTGCTGTATGTCACCGAGGATCCGGATGGCACTCAGCGGACCGTAGAATTTAACTTCGCCGGCTTGACCGAGGATCCCCGGGTGGCAATCTACCGGGCTGACGAGCTGACTCTGCAAAGCGGCGAGCTGACGAAGCTCTTCCGCTATCACAAGGGCATTGTGCTGAACCGGGATAATTATGTGCTGATCACCGCCGACGGCGATTATCTGGAAAATGATATCACCACGGTCCTCAGTGACAGCTCCCTGCTGGATATTGCTTACACCAAGCTTCAGGCGGAGCAGACCCGCATCGCCGTTATGGATGGGGTGCTGAAGGTCTTTGTCACCTATCCCGAGGCGGTGTCCGCTGAGGAAGTGGATGCCTGCGTTCAGGTCAAGCGGACTCTCACCGACAAGGCTACCGGCGCGTCGGCAGAAGCTCTGCTGACCCTGCCCCTGACCGGGGAGGACGGCACAGCTCTGATCTTTGCGGCCGCGGAACAGGAAACCCTCCCTGAGGGCATGACCGTGACCTATCAGCTCTTGTCGGAAGAGATTGTCTACAGGGATACTGCCCGGTATGTTACCCGGAGCTATGACGGCATTGCCGTAAACCCGGCGCTGCCCGAGGCGCAGAAGCTGATTTACAGCACCGACGCGTGGATCGCCGGCGCGGAGCCCTTTGTCAACGAGCAGGGGATCATCTGCGCCGAGGTGACCTTCAGTACGGTGATGGACGAAGAGACTCTGGCGCGGACCGGTCTGAATCTGGAGGTTCAGGTCACCGAATACACCGGAATGTATACCCGGACGGTGATTTTGTCCTACCTGTCCGCCCGGACGGTGGACGGACACACCGTGGCGGTATACACCGGAGATACGGTGGATTTTGACTACGAGCAGATCAGCAAGACCTATACCGCTGCGGCAGCCTTGACGGTGCCCGCGGGGGTAAGCCTGCTGACGGCGGAGGGCACAGGCTGCGGCAGTGCCATTTTGGATGCCGGCGTGCTGACCCTGTCCCGAAATCAGGCGGTGGATACCCGAATCAGCCTGACGGAAAACCGTAATTACGGTCATGATGTGGTGATGACGGTTCAGTTTGATACGGTCATTTCTGCCCTGACCATGACCAATGTTTACGCTTATGTCCTGATGGAATCCGCAACGGAAACCGATGAGGTCTATCTGAAGCTGGAGAAGGCGGAGGGCAGCACCCTGACCTTTGTTTCCGGGTCCCCGGTGGTGCTCTCCGGCGATGAGATCATCACCTTTACGGCGATGGAGCGGTTCGCGGATCCCTACGGCGTAATCCGGGACGAAAACGGTCTGGCAGTGTCCGAGATCCTGCCCGCCGCCACCTTGGTGTACAGCATGGAGGGGATCGGCGTGGCATCCCGGGCGGCATTGCAGATGGACAGCACCCGGAACAATCGGATCACCGTTTCCCTCCGGGTCGCCTACGATATCAATGTGGCACAGCAGGCGTTCAAGGGTTCTTCCGTTGTGATCACCGGTAAGCTGACCTATCTGGACGGCACGGTCAGCGATCTGGAGCGGACGGTGGAATTTACCGCTGTGGAAAACGGCAATGTGGCGGTGTATACCACGGTGATCGACCTTCCTTCCAATGTGGAAACGGCGGTATTGAGCTTGGGCAGCACCCGGATCAACACCTCCAGCCCCCTGTACAGCGCCGATTACACGGTGAAGCTGTCCCCGGACCTGCCCGAGGCAGAGGATCTGTCCTTCCGTAATTCCTCGGAGGGCTCCGGCGAAACGGAAGATATACCCAAAACCGACAATCCGCTGCCGGTCAACACCGTGCTGCTGCTTATGCTGCTTATGCCGCTTATGCTGGCGGTGCTGGCAGTGCCGGTGCTGAGCAGAAAGCGGCGGACATAAACAAGGAGGGACGGATATGACAAAACGCGTTATTTCCATTTTACTGGCATTGTCGCTGCTGATGACCTGTTTCACCGGGGTCTGCGCGGCGGAAACGGCGCAAACCGATGAAAATGCCGGAACTGCTGAAAATCCTTATAAAATTTCTACAGCCGCAGAGTTTGTGGAATTTCTGGAGAACGCCGACAATGCTTCCGGTACCACACTCTATTACTGCCTGACGGCAGATATCCAGGCGGAAGAAAATGCTGCCAATTTGACGGCCTATAGGGCAAATGACGTAGTTCTCGACGGCAACGGCTATACGGTCAGCGGCTTCGCGGTGACGGACGCCATTTTCTCAAAGATCACCGGCTCCATCTTCCGCTATGTAAGCTTTTCGGATATAACGGTTTCCAATTCCGGCGGCAGCACTGCGGTGCTGTCGCTGGAGGCGGACGCGGATACCAAAATTTTGGGCTGTTCCTTTGACCGCTGCACGTTAAACAGTGCCGCCGATCAGTTAAAAAAGACCGCCGTCATTGTCTGCGTCAATGAAGGAACGATTATCAACTGCACGGTGACAGACAGATGCCTGATCCGGGGCAGCGCGCAGATGGCTGGCGGTATCGCGGCGGAAAACAGTAAAACCGGCGTGATCTGCAACTGTATTTGTCAGGTCAGCATTCCCTATGCCGACGGCACAGTGGGCGCGCTGGTTGGCAAAAACTCCGGCATTTTGCAGCGCTGCTATGCCAGCGTCCCCAGCGGCTACGGCCTTTACGGCTCCAGCTCCGGCCCTCGCGCGGCGGTCAGCAACTGTCTGCGGCGGGAAAAAGGCGTATATTCTCTGATCAACGGCAAAAAAAGTCAGGATTATGAGGAGAATATCGATCTTCGTATTCTGGCAGCCGACATGAGCGAAGGTACAGAAAGCGACAACAAATCTCAGAATCCGGCGGATCTGAACGAGTATGGCTGCCTGTGGGCGGTGGAGGACGGGGAGCTTGCCCTGTCTCCGGACGGCAGAACCGCGCAGGTCTATCTGTATGCCGACGAAACTCTGAACGGCACTGTGTTCACCTTTACGGATGAGCAGGCTTTGGAGATCGACGTAACCAGCGGTCAGAAATTCTCCGTCCGGGTGGGCTATGAGCAGAGCGGTGTGATCTGCAGCAACAGCCTTACCATGAGCTATCAACTGGAAGATTCCTATACCATGGTCAACAACTTCGTGTATTCCCCCAATCAGGACTATGTGAAGACCCTTCCCAATATTGTTGACGGCGTGGCGGATGTGACCTATCTGGATGTCTATATTTCGGCAACCTACGACCGGGAAACCGGCACCAGCACCGGCACCAGCACGCTGTATCCGTACTGCGCTACCCTGTCGCTGTCCAATACGGCAACGAAGGATGAGATCGTGGATTACCGCTTTGCCGGTTCCGGCACCGAGGATGATCCCTACCGGATCTCCAGCGCGTACGAACTGAACTGCCTGAGCTATTATGTCCAAAACCGGAAATACAGCGGTGACCTGCCGTTCAATGAGGCGTATTATGTGCTTACCTGCGATGTGGACATGAGCGAGGAGACATTTACGCCCATCGGCACATACAGCCAGGATTACAGCACCGCTTTCCGGGGCAGCTTCGACGGTCAGGGCTATGAGATCAGCAATCTTTCCTGCGATTCCGGTCAGAATTACCGGGGTCTGTTCGGCATTACCGCCGGACGCACGGTGGATTCGGCGGTGGTAAACGCGGTCATTCAGAATCTGAATGTCAGCGGCGTGACCATCGGCTCGGATGAAGCAACCGGTGATCTGGTAGGCGGAATTGTGGGTATGGCGGTCAATACCACCATTGACGGCTGTGTGGTTCAGGGCAGTATCACTGCCAATACTCAGGTGGGCGGCATCGTTGGCTATGCCAACCACAGCCGGATCGTGAACTGCGGTGCCAATGCGGATATCACCACCTTGTCCTATTGCGCCTGGAGCGGCGGTATCGTAGGCTACAGTCAGTACAGCACCGTGGAAAACTGCTACAGCGCCTGCGGCTTTACCAATAAAAATGTGATTCTGGAGGCGTACCTGAACACCGGTGCTATTGCGGGCCACATCAAGGAATCTGACTTCGTGAAGTGCTATTATATGGATGCGGATCAGATCAATGTGGGCAGCAATACCATGGGTATTACCCGGATTACCGGCGATACGCTGGTGTCGGAGGATTTCGCCGCCCTTCTGCAGACCTATTCGGAAGGTCAGGGCTTCCGCTCCGCATGGGAAACCAGCGGTGTGCTGGATTGGAATGAGGGCTGCCCCGTTATCCAGTTGTCCAAAGACCATAGCTTTAAAGTCACCTGCGAACCCACCACCGCCGGCACCGTGAGCTGCGTGGATGTGGAGACCGGGGCGGCCATGGAGCAGTGCCGATACAGTCCCGGCAGAACCGTGGTCATCACCACAGAGGACAGCGGCTTGCAGGGGCTGATCCTTGTGAACGCCAACGCCGAGGTGTTGGATATTCCCGTGACCCGGGAAGGCTTGTACACCTTCTCCTTCACCATGCCGGATCAGGCGGTGTGGATCATTCCCGATTTCGGTGTCAGCGCGCTGTGCGGTCACGGCACCTCGGAGGATCCCTACTGGATCTACTCCAAGGAGAGTCTGGACGCCATTGCGAATTTGATCAACTCCGGTGCTGCCTGCGCCGATGGCTGCGCGGAATATGGGAGCGCGTATTACACCATGCTCCGGGATGTGAATTACAGCGGGCAAGCGATCACGCCTATCACCGGGTTCTCGGGCTATTTTGACGGCAATGGGCACCGTATTTACAATGCTCAGCTCAGCGGTATCCAGACGGCCATGTTCAGCAATCTGACGGACGCCACGGTTTGCAATCTGGTTATGGAAAAAATGACCCTTATGGGGCGGGATTCGGCACTGCTGGCACAGGCAGCCTCCGGCAATACGGTTCTTGCCAATGTCATGGTTCTGAATCTGGAGTGCTCCGGTGCCAATTGCGGCAGTCTGGTGTATGAGGGCCGGGATACGCTGACCATCGTAAACTGCCTGCTGGAGAATTCGGAATTTTCCGGCAGCACCAATGCCGGGCTGCTGTATAAATTGTCATCGGGAAGCGCGGTGCTGAAGAACATCCTGATTTCCGGAGCCGACGGCTGCGCGAGCACGGTGTATGAAAACAAGGGCAGTATTACGGCGGAAAATGTGTTCTATTGCGAAACCACCTGTCAGGATGCAGATATCTACGGCACGGTCTCCGAACGGACATGGGATCTGGCCGCTTCCCTGAGTGCCTATGCGGCGGGGCAGCTAAGCGACTGCAACGCCTGCCTGTGGACGGTAGCAAATCCGGAAAATACCAGCAATATCCGCCCCCGGCTGTCCTTTGACGGAAAGGGTGTCATCAGCACCGTTTCCTATGCGGATGTATTTTCTTCCTCCACGGTAAAGCTGCTGGACATGAGCAGTCTGCCCACCACGGCTTCTGCCGGTGAGATCGTAGAGCTTCCGTATTATGTAAACTCGTCCACGGCGAACCTGCGGTTTATTTGTGAGGACGGCACGGAGCTGGATTTCACTCTGAAAACAGATGGACCGACAGGGGAAAAGGGCATTATCCGTTTTGAAATGCCCGCGGGGGCTGTGACTGTGGACAATAACGGTCAGCCTCTGAAGCTGCTGTATCTGAAGGGTGAGGGTACTCAATCCGCTCCCTTTGAGATCTGGACTCCCGCGGATTTGGTGCTGATGGCGGATGTTATCAGCCAGCGTCAGCTCCAGTATATTTTCAGCGAGACTTATGTAGATTATACCGATGCCTGTTTTGCCCTGAAGGCGGATCTGGATATGGAAGGCGTGGCATGGGAGGGCATCGGCACCGATATCTACACCTTCTTCGGCGTGCTGGACGGTAACGGTCATACCGTTAAAAATCTGAATGTGAACAATGGGCAGGGAAATACCAACAGCCCCGGCTTGTTCATCTCCATCGGAGAGGGCGGCACGGTCGAAAATCTGGTGATGGATTCGGCGGTGGTATTCCCCGGCGGCGTGATGAATGCCTCCGGTGTGATCGCCTACAAAAACATGGGCACCATCGCCCGGTGCGAAGTGGTGAATTCCTCGGTTTCTCTAGGCAATTATGAATATCTGGGCGGTATCGCGGGCTTGAATGAGGATACCGGTGTAATCATCCATTGCGCGGTCCGCAATTCCTCCCTTGTTCGGCGGTATGGCGGAGCCGGTAACAGACCCATGGGCGGCATTACTCAGCGAAATAACGGAACGGTGTATTGCTGCTATGTTTACGGCTGCAGCTTTACCAACGGCACCGCCGCAGCCGATGCGATTGTCGTCGCCGGCAACGCGCCGGTGAACTGCTATTTTGACAGTGAGATGTCCGGGGTTGCCGGAACTTACGGAGCTTCCGCCAGCCGGGATGTGTTCTCCGGCGGCGAAGTGACCTACAGGCTGAACGACGGCTTCGATACGGCCCTGCAGCCATGGGGGCAGAATCTGGACAACGGGAAAGAAAATCAGGGCTACCCGGTGCTGTGGGGAGCGATGGTTTATGCCATGAGCAACTGCACTGCCATTACAGGCTACAGCAACTTCGTTACTCAGGGCGGACATTCCTACAGCAAAAACGGCTTCTGTATCTATTGCGATGCCTACCAGCCGGCGACGGATGTGGATAATGACGGCGTGTATGAGATCGGCAATGCCGGACAGCTTTATTGGATTGCTCAGCTTGTGAATAACGGTGTCACAAACGCCAGCGCGGTTTTAAACAATGATATCTCCATTAACGATGGCGATGGCAATCTGCGTGAGTGGATCATGATCGGCTCTCAGAGCCGGCCGTTTACCGGCTGCTTTGACGGCAAGGGTCATACCGTATCCGTGCTGTATGTTGACGATGCCAACGTGGATTATATGGGCCTGTTTGGCCGAATCGGCAGCAGGGGCGTTGTGCGGAATGTGGCTGTGAACGCAATCTTCTGTGGCGGAAGCTATGTAGGCGGCATCGCCGGCTGCAATGAAGGCCTGATCCAATACTGTTACAGCGCGGCTGTCCTGTATGGCTATGACCAATTCACCGGCGGCATAGCAGGTGAGAACAGCGGCACCATCGACAACTGCTATCATGCCGGCACTATTTCTAATGGCAGGACTGCGGGCGGTCTGGTGGGAAGAAATACCGGCACTCTTTCCAACAGCCACACGGTGGGCAGTGTCACAGGCTCCAATTCGGGCAGTCTGGCAGCCACCAATGAGGGCGAGATCGTCAACTGCTATTACCTTGCGGATTCCGACGATGGAAACGGCGGCAAGACCCAGGCGCAGTTTGCCTCCGGCGAAGTGGCCTATCTGCTGCAAGGGGAGCGGGAGGAACAGATCTGGGGTCAGAATATTGACAACGGAGAAGAAAATCAGGGCTATCCGGTGCTGTGGGGCGCAGAGGTCTACGATGTGTCCAATTGCGCTCAGGAGCAGTACAGCAATACCAACAGCGGTCAGGCGTATCATAAATATGACAGCAACGGCTTCTGCGAGGTCTGTGACGCTTACCAGCCGGCAACGGATGTGGACGGCAACAGCGTGTATGAGATCGCCAACGGCGGTCAGCTTTTCTGGTTCGCGGCAGTGGTCAACGGCGGCTATGAGGATACGCCTCAGAACGCGGAGGCTGATGCCATCGTGACCGGGGATATCCAATATGATTATTATGATATCCTGCAGCCTTGGAGCATGATCGGCTCTGAGAGCAATCCCTATTTGGGCTGCTTTGACGGTCAGGGGTACAGGATATCCACTCTGGCAATCTTTAAATTCGAGGAACAGGTGGACTTCACAGGTATGTTCGGCTACATCGGCAGCGGCGGTGTGGTGAAGAATGTGAATGTGAATACTTATTTCTACGGCACCAGCTATGTGGGCGGCATTACCGGTTACAATGCCGGTATCATCGAGAATTGCCTCAGCACGGGCTTCACTTATTTCGGCGGCAGCTATAGCGGCAGCATTGCCGGCTATAACCTCGGCACCATTTCCGGGTGCGTCAGCACAGGAACTGTCGTCGGAGGAGAAGACAACTGCGGTGGCATTGCCGGCTATAACCTCGGCACTATCTGCTACAGCTATAACAGCGGTTATTTGAAGGACACCCGGAATGATGTGGGTGGTATTGTCGGTCAAAACAACGGCTCCATCTACGATTGCTACCACACAGGCGGCATTTCCGGTGCGAAAGATAATGTCGGCGGCGTGGTAGGCAGGAACGGCCCCACCGGATCCGTTGCCAATTGCTACAGCGTTGGCTCCGTTTCTGCAGGGACCTGCTATACCGGCGCCGTGGCAGGCTGCAACGAGGGCAGCATCACCAACTGTTACTACAAGGCGGACACCGTTTTCAATGCCAGCGGCATCGCGCAGAATGGCATCGGCGCGGACAGCGCTGACGGTAGTACGGAAGATGTTTCCGGCGTGACTGCCGCAAAGTATTACTCCGCGTTCGCTTCCGGCGAGGTCGCATACCTACTGCAAGGGGAACGGGCGGAGCAGATTTGGGGGCAGAACATCGATAACGGCGAAACGTATCAGGAATACCCGGCACTGTTGGGCGCGAAGGTCTATGAAGGCGGACTGTGCCATGCTCAGGAATACAGCAATTCGTCTCTGACTGTTACCCATACCTATGTCAACGGTTTCTGCGCCTATTGCGATGCCTACCAGAGTGCTGAGGATTCCGATGGCGACGGCGTGTATGAGATTACCAACGGCGGTCAGTTCTTCTGGTTCGCCGCGGTGGTTAACGGTGGCTACGGCTATACGGCGCAAAATACGGCGGCAAAGGCGGTTTTGACAGCGGATATCGATCTGGAAGACCGGAGCTGGAGTCCCATCGGCAGCCAAAGCCAGCCCTTTACCGGCAGTCTGGACGGTCAAGGTCACTGGGTATCCCGGTTGTACTGCGCCTACGGCACGGCGGATTATGCGGGTATGTTCGGCTGCAATGACGGAACCGTGAAGCTGGTGGGCATTAAAAATTCCACCCTCAGCGGCAGCGTGGCGGGCGGAATCGCCGCCAAGAATAGCGGCACGATCACCAATTGCTGCCATGTGGGCAGCGTCGCCGGTGAAACCGCCGGAGGTCTGGTGGGTGAAAATACCGGCACCGTTTCCAATTGCCATGCGGTCGGCACTATTGCGGCCAGCAACCGGGGCAAGATCCTGAACTGCTATTACCTGTCGGATACCGATGACGGAAACGGCGGCAAGACCGAGGCCCAGTTTGCCTCCGGCGAAGTGGCTTATCTGCTGCAGGGCAATCAGAGCCGGGAGGTTTGGGGTCAGAACATCGACAACGGCAAAACAAACGAGGGCTACCCGGTATTCTACAGCGCAAAGGTCTATGTGGTGGGCAAGTGCGAGGTGGATCGCTACAGCAATACCGATGAAGGCGGGCTTCATTCCTACAGCGACAACGGCTTCTGTATCTATTGCGACGCCTACCAGCCCGCAACGGATACCGATAACGACGGCGTGTATGAGATCGGAAATGCCGGACAGCTTTATTGGTTTGCCAAACTGGTAAACAGCGGTGTCACAAACGCCAGTGCCATTTTGAGCAGCGATATCTCTATCAACAATGACAGTTCCAATCCGCGCCTGTGGATCGTCATCGGTTCCCGGAGCCAGCCCTTCGATGGCTGCTTTGACGGCAGGGGCTACAGCATTTCCACGCTGTATATTGACGGTGAAACGGTGGATTATGCGGGTCTGTTCGGCTGCATCGGCAGTGAGGGCATTGTGCGGAACGTGGCGTTGAATACGAACTTCCGCGTTGGCAGCTATGTGGGCGGCATCGCGGGTGAAAACAGCGGTGTCATCACCAATTGCCGCCATGCGGGCAGCGTCAGCGGCGAAACCGCCGGTGCTCTGGTGGGCAGAAATACCGGTGTCCTTTCCAACAGCTATACGGTGGGCAGCGTCACAGGCTCTAATTTGGGCAGTCTGGCAGCCGCCAATGAGGGCGAGATCGTCAACTGCTATTACCTTGCGGATTGCGACGATGGAAACGGCGGCAAGACCGAAGCCCAGTTTGCCTCCGGTCAGGTTGCCTGCCTGCTGCAAGGGGAGCGGGAGGAACAGATCTGGGGTCAGAATATTGACAACGGAGAAGAGAATCAGGGCTATCCGGTGCTGTGGGGCGCAAAGGTGTACACCAGCACCCTGTGCCCGGTGGAAAAATACAGCAATTCTCCTCTGGCTGAGCCCCACGATTACCGGAATGGCTTCTGCTCCTACTGCGATGCCTATGAACCGGCGGTGGATACCGACGGGGACGGCTACTATGAGATTTCCAACGGCGGTCAGCTCTACTGGTTTGCGGAGCTGGTCAATGGCGGTGAAACGGAAGCCAATGCCGTACTGAGGGAGAATATCGAGGTCAACAAGGATTTGAGCAGCGCGGAGCTGCGCCAATGGCTCATCATCGGCTCGGCGGAGCAGCCCTATTGCGGCGTTTTCGACGGCGAAGGCTACTGCATTTCCGGCCTGTATTTCAAGGAAACCGTGGATGACGTTTCCGAAGAAGATCCTGAGTATGTGAAAGCGGCGGGTCTGTTCGGCTCTGTGGGCACGTACGGCACGGTTATGAGCGTGAGCCTGACGAATTCCTATCTTTGCTCTATTCTTTATACAGGCGGTATTGCAGGCACCAACTACGGCAAGCTCAAGGCTTGCGGCAACAGCGGATCTGTGGAGTCGGATATGGGCATAGCGGGCGGCATCGCGGCCGGCAATGATGGCAATATCACCGATTGCGGCAATAGCGGCACGGTTAGCTCCGGTATCGCCGTTGGCGGCATTGCCGGCAGCCATACCTCCGGCACGGTGAAGAACGGCTTCAATGAAGGAGCTGTTGGCACAAATACCTCTGCCGGTCTGATGGTGGGCGGCATAGCCGGTTGTTCTTACGCAACGATCACAGGCTGCTACAGCAGCGGTACGGTGTGCGGACAATGGTTTGTCGGTGGTATTGTGGGCACGAATTACGCCGACGGCGTTCTGGAAAAATCCCTCAACACCGCCGCTGTCACCGGCAAAAACTGCACCGGCGGTGTGGCAGGCGAAAATAACGGTCTTGTGATAAACTGCTGCAATACCGGCTCGGTCACCGGCGTTAATTACGGCGTGGGCGGTGTGGCAGGTTCCTGCGACGGCACGGTGAAAAACTGCTATAACATTGGCACGGTCAGCGGCAGCTCTAACTACGTTGGCGGCGTGATTGGAAGCGGCAGCGGCAGCGTTATCGTTGACGGCAGAGAGACGGAAGTGATCAATTGCTATTACATGACCGGCTGCGCCACAGACGGCAAGGGAACGTTGCAGAATGGCCTTGGCGCAACCTCCGCAGGCAGCACCACCGAGGATGTCAGCGGCGAAACGGAGGAAAAGACCAAAGCTCAATTTGCCTCCGGCGAGGTTTGTTACCTGCTCAACGGCTCCACCTCGGAGGGGAATCTGGCTTGGGGCCAGAATCTGGACAACGGTCAGCCGGTGCAGCAGTACCCGGTACTGGAAAGCGCGGTGGTTTATTACGCCAGTGCCTGCGCGCAGAGGGAATACAGCAACCAAGAAAGCGATCAGGGTCACTACTTCAGCAGCAACGGCTTCTGTATCTATTGCGATGCCTATCAGTCCGCGACGGATGTGGGCGGTGACGGCGTGTATGAAATTGCCAACGGCGGTCAGATGTTCTGGTATGCGGCGGTGGTCAACAGTGGCTACGGCGATACGGAACAGAACGCGGCAGCCCAGGCGGTGCTGACGAGGGATATCGATCTGGAAAACCGGGATTGGACTCCCATCGGCAGCCAAAGCCTGCCTTATGCCGGTGAGTTTGACGGTCAGGGTCATACCGTTACCAAGCTGTCTGTCAGCATGACCGGAGGCTTTGCGGGACTGTTTGGCTATGTGGGCGACGCCGGTGTGGTGCAGGGCGTAGGCGTTGCGGATTCCGCCGTCAGCGGTGACGATTATGTAGGTGCGATTGCCGGATATAGCTGCGGCATCGTCAAAAAGTGCTTCAACGCGGCAGCCGTGACCGGCAACGGTAACGTCGGCGGCATCGTGGGCGGAAACTTCGGAGAAATTTCCAACTGCTACAACACCGCCCCTGTTACCGGCGCAAGCAATACAGGCGGCGTAGCCGGCATAAACGACAGCAAATGTACCGTCTCTTATTGCCATAATGTAGGCGAAATTACCGCGGGAGACGGCAATCCCGGCTTTATCGCGGCAAGCAACAGCGGCACGGTTCAGGGCTGCTACTATCTGGCGGCTTCGGAGGACGGATCCGGCGGTAAGACCGCGGCGCAGTTCACCTCCGGCGAGGTTTGTGTCCTGCTGCAAGAGCCGCAATCCGACACGGTTTGGGGACAGAACATTGACAATGGCCTGAATAATCCCGGCTACCCGGTGCTCTTTGGTGCTCAGGTATACACCGTGGGAACCTGCATGGAGATCACGGGCTACTCCAATACATCCGGCGAGCGGCAGCATACTTACGGCGATGACGAATTCTGTGATCTGTGCGGCTATCCATGGGCGGTGCTGAGCTACTACAGCATTAGCCTGAGCGGCAATATCGGCCTGAACTTCTACATGAGTCTGGCGGATTGCGTGCTGGAGGAGGCGGACGCCTATATGCAGATCACCATGGCTGACGGCACGGTCAATCAGATTCCGGTCAGCGAGGGTGTCAAGAGTGTGCGGGGCGGCAAGACCTACTATGCCTTTAGCTGCGAAGTGGCGGCTAAGGAAATGACGGATCTGGTCACCTGCCAGTTCTTCCATGCCAACGGCAGCACAGAACCCCGCAGCTTCAGCGTCAAGGACTATGCCGATTACATTATCAATACCGACGGATACTCTCGGGAGCTGAAGGAGCTGGTCACTGCCATGCTCCAGTACGGCGCGGCGGCGCAGATCCACTTTGATTACAACACCGATAATCTTGCCAACGCCAATCTGGAAGCCCCGGACTATTCCAATGTGACCATTGATGGCTTCGGCAGCTCCGGCGGACAGGGGACGAGCCTGGTGCCGCTATACAGCGTCAGCTTGATTCTGAAATCCGAAACCACCCTGCGTTTGTTCTTCCAGATGGATGAAAGTGTGACGAACCTGACTGTTACCCATCAGGGGGAGGCACTTGAGCTTAAGCAGCGGAGCGGCCTGTACTATGTGGATCTGAAGGACATCTCCGCCAAAAATCTGGATACGAGCCTGTCCGTTATTCTGGACGATGGATATGAAACGGCGAAGGTGACCTACAACGCCATGACATACTGCCAGAGTGTCTGGGAAGATACCACCGGGGCATGCGCGGATGATCTGAAGAATGTGGCGGCGGCCCTGTACCTGTATAGTCAGGCGGCGAATGCCTATTTCGATGACTAAATCCCCTAAATATCCCGACTAATTTTGCCGTTAGGCTTGACAACGGCACTCTGACAGAGGATAATGTATATATGCTTAACGCTGGCAGACAGCAAAAAATTACTAAGAGGAGAATTGACCATGCAAGAAAAGTATCTGGAAGCAGAACTGGAGATCGTCCGCTTTGAAGCGGAGGATGTTATCGCCACCAGCGGAACTCTGGATGACGACGAGCTTCCTCCCATCCCGGTGGGCTAAGCCGGAAGGGACGTTTCCTGAAAGAAACTGAACACATTACAGCAAACGCGCAGACCGGCAATGGTCTGCGCGTTTCGCATTGATTCATCAAGGTCAACCCACGGCTATGCCGGGGCACAAATCGCTTACAGCGAGGAGTATAGTAGATTTTTTAATTCATCAGCCCGTCTGTAAGACGGCGAATTTCCGGAGCGATGCGCCGCCGCTCTGCCTTTAGCGTACGGGTATTTACAATGTGATAGGGAGAAAATGCTTCCCCAAATAATCTTCAAGCATGGTATGGTACTTAAAGGTCAATACATTATCTGCCTGGTAACCGGGGACGATTTGGTACAGAAGCGTATCTCCCAATAGATAACCGTAATAATGTGCCAGCTTGGGTCCGAAGGTTGCCAAATGGGATTCATATTCCGTTATTGCACTATAGATTTCCCGCTGCTGTGTTGACAGCGAACCATAGAAATCTGACAATATAGATTCGGTAAGCTTATACGCCGGAAGGCTATGTGCAATATTCTCTCGCAGACAGTCATTAAGGTCCACTTGGTGCCATGTGCAATTTGGAGCCATTGGATTTATAAAATGGTCCCAATTCATTTTTAGTCCCAGAAAACCGGCAAAAACGAGATCTGAGGAAGTTCGTTTGTGAATGGCGGAAACGACCTCATCCACCGCAGGTGCCATGCGGTCTCCCAATTCTTCCTTGAGTCGGCTGATTGCAGCCAAATAGCGGCAATGATCTTCCTGAAAGCCTTCGATATGCTTGAGTAATAGCTCTACAAGAGCATCTACAAACCCTTGACCTGTCAGTTGTTCCACAAAATTCTGCATAGTTTTCATATATGTTTCCTCCTTTTTGTGTAAGCGTATAGCGTGTAATAAATGCTATGTGCCTATAATAACGCAAGGGGTCTATGAAATCTGTCGAAATTTGACGTAAAGAAAGAAATTTGTTGAAAACCGGAATTCTGCTGCCCTAATATAGCAAAAAAAGGAGACGCGCGTCTCCTTTTTTGTTATTCGGTTTGCAGGCTCTGTAAATATGCGCCTAAAATATCGGCGGCGGTTTTTCTTTGCTTTGGAGTGAGGTTCTGCATTTTCTGTGCAATTTCGTCGTATATGTATTCCTTGCCGGAGGTCAGTTCGTCCCGCAGGATGCAATCCGCGGAAATATCCAATGCTTCGATAAGCTTAATGAAGACATTCAGACTTGGCATTTTCAACCCCCGTTCAATTTCGCCCAAGTAAACATTACCGATGTCAGCGATCTCAGCAAGTGTATGCTGTGTGTAACCTTTCCTTTGCCGGGCGTCACGGAGTTTTTGGCCTAATTCTGATTTATCCAATGGACTTACCCCCCTTTTCGTTTGCTAAATATTATGTGCTGTATATCATAAAAAGTGACATTTTTTTAGCATATACCAAAAAAATATTGAAATTTTCTTTAAATATTGCTAATATATGGGATAGAAAGAGGGAGGTGTTGGACAGGAATGAATGCAGAGCAGAGCCGTAAGATTGAAGAACTGTACTGTGAAATGTTTGAGAAAATGAAGGTCTATGCCTGCTGCAGCTTGGACAACGAAGCACTGGCAGAGGAAGCGGTGCAGGAGACGTTTCGCATCGCTTGTCAGAAACCGGAGCAATTGTGCGAGAGTGTCAATCCCCGGGGATGGTTGGTTCAAACCCTAAAGTACACGATACGCAATATACAAAGCAGCCGGGCAACGGCGAAAAGAATCGTGGAAAAGTATTTGATGACACAGATCGAGGATTTCTCCTTTACAGAAGATAGTCTTGATCTGCGTATTCTCTATGAGAATGTGGCGGATACAGAGGAATTTAAACTTTTGGCAGAAATGGCGATTGAGGGCAGGTCCCATTTAGAAATGGCAAATAGCCGGAGCATTTCTGTCAGTGCTTGTAAAAAGCGAGTGCAGCGCGCAAAGGAAACTTTGCGGAGAAGAATAGATGAGTGATGTCACCTTGTGGCATTTTTCTTACATATATAGGTGAAAGGAGGAACCCAGATGTCCGAAAACCAGAACCGTGGAAACATTGACTTTGCGAAGTACGACTCTATGGCAACAGAAGAGCTGGAGGAGCTTCTGCGGTTGGATGCCGAAATACCCGAGGGGCAGGAATCGGATACAGATAAGATTCTTTATATTATGGAGGTGCTGGCTGAAAGAAAAAGAAACAGCAGTCACGCCGGAAAAACAGCACTTGAAGCATACGAATCCTTCAAACAGAACTACATGCCCGAAACAGATCATAATGAATCCACAGTTCCCGCTAAAACCAAAAGAGGATGCCCCCGTTGGGCACGCGGCCTGACGGCCGCCGCGGCTGTGTTGGCGATTTTGCTGGCTGGCTCGGTAACTGCCAAAGCCTTTGGGTTCAACATTTGGAAAGCTGTCATTCAGTGGACGCAGGAGACCTTCCATTTCGGCGATTGGGGTAACTCTGATACAGATAACAACTTGCCCTATGCCTCACTTCAGGAGGCACTGGAAAAAGGCAATACACCTATATGGTTAGTGCCCACTTGGTTTCCTGATGGCTACGAATTGGTTGATGTCAAGGTTGAGCAGTCTCCAATCAAAAAGAATTATACGGCTAAATATATAAGTGGAGAAAAAAATCTCAGAATCATTGTACAGGATTATTTGGATGGAAATCCGGTTTTCGTGGAGCAGAGTGATGGCTTGGTAGAAGAATACGAAGCTTATGGGATTACATATTATCTGCTTGAAAACAACAAGCGCACACAGGCAGTGTGGATTGTTGATTCTTATGAGTGCTGCATTTCCAGCGAACTAACAATAGATGAATTAAAGATGATGATAAGTTCTATTGAGAAAGGATAGCACGAAATGAACACAAAGAAACACGTGTTTTTTAGAGTTGTTGCAATCATTCTGATAACTGCCTGTATTTTTCCGGTCAATGCGATGGCGGTAGAACCCCGTGCCAGTGATTATTTAATATCTTACAGCGCATACATTTACCCTGCCGGCTGGGGCAAGGTGCAGGTTTGGGTTTTCGTTGATGGTGTTGACGATATGGATGAGATTGGTGCTCTGGAAATCCAATTGTACGAATCTAAGGATAACGAAACATGGACTTGGGTAAAAACCTTTGACTATACAGATTATTCCGATATGCTTGGATATGATGATTTTTCTCACTCCGGTCATGTAGAATATAACGGAACCATTGGCCGCTATTACAAGGCCTATGTTTGTGTCTGGGCAGGAAAAAATGGTGCCGGCGACACCCGCTATTTCTGGACAAGCGCGAAAAAAGCAACCCTGTTCGCTGCATAAAACACACCCCCGGTCGGATCCTTCCGCCCGGGGGTGTCAGTTTGTCGAAGAACCTCTGGCGCGGGAGCGCCCTAGGCTTCCCCCGGGGGGAAGCTGTCAGAAATGACCGGGACGGGCATTTCTGACTGA
>CAZAOL010000002.1:0-28398 GCA_964486785.1 uncultured Oscillospiraceae bacterium | reverse complement strand
ATAGTACTGAAGGCACCTATCTTGAGGACGAAAATGCCACCGGTTTTAAGAAGTATTATAAGGGCGGCAAATATGCCTTTGTTGCGATGCTTCCTAATGAAGGTGTAAGCGTATCCGAGTATATCGCGTCTCTTACCGGTCAATCGTTGAACGCATTACTTTCAAACCCGCAGTACGGAACGGTGCATACGTCTATACCGAAGTTTGAGACAGAGTATACTGTAGAGATGGCGGAGATCCTCAAGGGTATGGGGATGACCGAGGCATTTGATATGTACAATGCAGATTTTGAAGGCCTTGGCACTTCAACTGCTGGCAATATCTATATCTCCCGTGTGCTTCATAAGACTTTTATTTCTGTTGGCGAAAAGGGCACCAAAGCCGGTGCTGCAACTGTCGTTGAGATGGCAGATGGTGCTGCTGCAGAACCGCAGGAGCCGAAGGAAGTATATCTCGACAGACCGTTTGTGTATATGCTTGTGGACTGCGAGAACAATATCCCGTTCTTTATCGGAACGATGATGGATGTAAATTAACATTTTTGCATTGAATTATGCGAGGAATTTTGCTTTTTGATAGGAGGTAACAGCGTTTATGAAGAAAGGCGTTAAGATTGCCGTAATCATTATCGCTGCTGTTTTGGCACTTGCCTTAGTCGGATTAGCAATCATCTTTCTGAGCGGTAATCAGATAACGGTTGCGCGATGCATCGTTACCGAAAACGGCAGCTTATATATGGTGTATGATGAGCGTCCTGTGCATATCAGCGCAGGTGAAGACAGAGACTACCAAACGGGAGATAAACTTCTGATCATTCATGCTAATGCATTTGCTGAGAGCTATCCCGAACAAGCGAGAGCCATATTTGTGATGAAGATTAGTTCCGGAACGAAGGATGACATTCCACAGAAAGCTCTTGATGTTTTGACGGAAACAGGAAATGCAGTTTCGGCTGAGATGCCGAAAAACACTTCCTTGGAGTTTTGGATCACTGAAGATGTGAAGGACTATGACTGGACTGGACACGATGAAATCTGCGGTTGGATGGGCGCAAGAGAATTCCTCGGCAGCGCATATAAGAAAAATGCAGATGCAGACGGTCTAGATCAGCGTCCCGAACACTACGTTAGTTACGTAATCACCGCTTGGCCCGATTATGCAGACGGCGGTCAGTTTGTAACGGATATCACCATTACGGATCCTGCTGTTACGGTGTATGGTCTTACCATTGGATCCACTTATGAGGAATTCGATGCAGTATTTGAACCACTTGGATATGAGCTTTCTTGGAGCGAAGGCGTAATCAAAACACGTGTTGCATCAAAGGACGGAATCACCTTCAGACTGACACGTGCTGTTGACGATAACCCAGATGTTGTTCCGAAGCTTCGAATTTCCGCCGTGGTAACCAACCGCGAAGGAATCGTATTCTGATAAGAAACGGAGGCGCAGCCAATGAAAATAAAGAGACTACTGTTATCAGTTCTCCCCCTCGCAACTTTGATTCTTGAGCTGCTCCCGAACGGAGTGGTTCTGCGTTTTGCAAACCCCGAGGGCGAGCCGTGGGTGCGAACATATTCTCATTTTGACATGACGCCCTTTGGTTATGCCAACTTTGGTCCGCTGATTGCAGCAGTCTTGACCTGTGTTTTGGTCTTGCTTGTTGTAATCTATCTCTTCAAACCGCGCAAAGGCTTAAACACTGCGATTATGAACGTGTCCGGTTTTGCGGCTGTCGCTGCCTTTGCTCCGGTGATGTTCGGCGTAGAATATTTGACCGTGATCGGCATCGTTGTGGGATTGCTGCTTGCGGCAACATTCGGAGTGTGCTTTATTAAAGAAAAACAATGATGTTGGGAGGTGGATTCCATGAAGAAGGCGATAACGAAAATAATCATAACCGTGAATCCGGCGCTCGTTATCGCCCTTAGCATTATGGCAGGAACCGAACTTCGCAAATTATGGTGGATTCCGCTTGCGATATCTGCACTGTTCCCACTGCTCTTTGGTGCAGCCATCGGAGACTTGATATGGGAACTGTGGGTTTATTCGGCAATCTATCTGCCAATCGGATTGCTCGCAATGCTCGGAACATACTTTGGCATGAAAACAGACCTGAGCAGGTTCGCTGATGGACCGTCGGGGACGCCGGTCCCTACAAGGGTTCTTTCATAACAATGACAGCGCGTTATTTTGGCGCAGCGGAAACCGCGGGGATTGCTGGCTATGTACTTATCATCGAGTCAACCAATAGGAGACTGCCGGTATTTCGCCAATCCATTGCGAAACAGCATGAGCTGTGATATGATTTCTGTATCAGGAGGGGATTGATATGGAAAAAATCGGCACGATCATACGCAATTATAGAGTTGCGAAAGGACTCACTCAGCAAGAGCTTGGCAATAGGGTCTTTGTTAGTAAACAAGCGGTTTCAAAGTGGGAAACCAACAAAACCTTGCCGGATATTGAGACGCTTCGGAAACTGTGCGACATTCTCGAAATTAACAAAGATGAGATATTAGGCGGCACAATAGAAGAAACAAAGAAAAGCCGCAGGTGGTTAAAAGTATGTGTTGCCATATCCATAATAAGTATTTTGGCTACAATTTTTCTCAGCCTAGGTGGATTGGATTATATTGATCGACATACACAATCGGGGGTTACTTATTTATCTGTTTTTTGGAACGGAGAATTACTCAAAGCTGAGGAATACAGAGTAACAAGCAAACTTAATTTTGAAGACTTTAGAGACGGATATAAATCTGATGTTGGCTACGGAGAAATACGGGGAACACTCAATTTTTCTGAGGGGTATGATATAGAGTTTGGATTCATAAATACGAATAACTGGCATAATGTTCATATTCGTTTAGATATCGAGGAACAAAGCAGTGAGCTTATAGTTAAGCAAACGATTAGTTACGAAACAGATAATAATGTTTATCAGGTGATAGTAACCGAAGAAGCCACGGCTGACAATAAATTGTCAGTTTTCCGAGAGGGTGTATAGGGGATGCCCTCCCGCCCAATGCGCCCTCTTAACTCCCGACTTACGCGCCCTTTGCAGAAAGGAGCAGGAGTTTACAGTTACACACCGCGGTAAACGAAAGTAGACCGGCGTCTTCGACGGTCCTTGACCTGAGCAGCTTCGCTGATGGACCGTCGGGGACGCCGGTCTACAAGGGTTCTTTCATAACAATGACAGCGCGTTATTTTGGCGCGCCGGAAACCTTGGGAGATTACCACGCTTGGTCAACAAAATGAGACCCTGCTATTCGGGAGATTAGCAGGGTCTTAGTCTTAGATGGCGTTTATTAGTTTATTAAGCGTATTTTCAATTTCGGTCTGATTCTCAGCGGTTCCAAACACACGCAAGGTATAGAACACATTGTCCTTCACACAATATGCAACCTGATCGAAATAATCATCGTTGAAATAACCTGTGTTATTGCTTTCATTGGGTGTCACGATCAATACCGGAATACCGGAGCCAGAGGATATGTTTTTTTCGCTGTAGGTAGCAAAGCCCTGAGTGACCATCCCGGTAGTGATGGTTTTTGTGTCCGCACAAACGGAAGCAGTCAGTGTAATTTGGATACCGTCCTTGTTATATCCCGAGGTAATATCAATTTGGCTGAGTTCTCGGTTCGTGGTATGCGTAGCATAGGCAATTGCCTGCACATGAGTCAGAGAAATATCCGGATTTAAGCTTTCCATACCGATGTAACCGGTTTTGCTTATCCAGTCAAGTGATTCCAGAGGATTAAATACAGTAAAACCAATCGCGTCTTCACATTCATCCCATGTGTCGGTTTCAATATAGATAGTTCCCCAAAGATGACTGGATACAAGCTGCTGTTCCCGGGTCATGCTATCAAAGGTATTCCATTCCTGCGTGATTTTGTCTGCCAGCAGCGGACCTATGGAAGAAAAATCAGTTCCGGGTAAAGCAGAACCGACCCGATAGGAAGATTCCTGCGCATTGGATTTTGTTTCCAGAAGCTGCACATCACTGTAGGTCACTTGGGGGCTGTCTATCTCGCCTGATGTTGAAACAGAACTGTCGAATCTTGCGCCGAATGCGTAGATTTCCGCGCCTTCATCCGTGGAGAAGGTTGTAAGAACGATATACGCTCGGGCAGGATCTGCATTTTGGAAAAGATTGGTTTGAGGCTCTAAGCCGGAGGGAACATCGTATCCTACAGGTGCGAATGTTTCCGCATCAAAGGCGTTGAAGAACCCACGTACTTCTTCGCCATCTCTCCAGACTGTAAACGGCACCATTTCATCCTCGCCGGGATCAATGGTGAGCCAGTAAACGGACTCCACATAATCAGCTATGACGGTGTCTGCCGGGAAAGAGAGCATCGGGACAGCATTATCGCCGGATTTTGCAACCATACCGGATGATCCAGTTGTGTCGATTCCAAGCTTATAGAGCCAGCGGATGTGGGTGTCATCGGAATACGCGTCATCCTTTTCGGAGTAGTCACAGTAACCGTAGGCGAGATATACATCACCATTGTTATGCTGTAGAACATAGTAGAGTATATCCTGGTCGTAAATCAACCGCCAAGCATTTACGGTGTTCTTACGAACGGTTGCCGCACTTTCCGGGTTTACCCATTTCCCCGGGTCAAGAAAGAAATTGTCAAAGTTTTCCTCAGTTAATGTTATCTCTTCCAGCTTTCCGAGTTGTGTCCATACGACGTCTACTTCGTGTTCCTTTTGGGATGCAAGGGTCATATCCTCCGTGATAGCATAAATTGGTGAGTTTTCTCCTGCGACTACTGTGAAGTCGTATATTCCGGCTTCGTAGGTAACCTCCTCAACTACATAGGTATGTGAATGAATGTTGAGCAGCGTGCCAGAGACGGGATCTTTTGGATTTGTTAGGAAACACACCGCAACGGCAATGCAAATGACAATGGCGGCGACAATCATCCAGAAAGCAGGTTTTCTGTAATTCATTACGGACTTCACACGCGCCTTTACGCCAACCTCTCCAAAGGCGAGAGGGCAGGCCGCAATACTGCGGCGGTTGACGCTGCAATCCAAAAGTGCCTGAGTGTAATCCGCTTTCGCTTGGTTATCCATCTCTTTGATGACCTTTTCGTCACAGGCCAGTTCAATATCTCTACAAAGCAGGATATAGCCCAGCCACATCAAGGGATTGAACCAGTGAATCGCCAGCAGAATGAATCCAAAAGGCTTCCACCAGTGGTCTTTGCGGCGGATATGAGACTGTTCGTGGGAGATAACATACTCCAGATTCTGACCGTCCATTTGGAATGGCAGGTAGATTTTCGGTTTGATGATGCCCAGTACAAAGGGAGAGTCCACATTCTCACTCTGGAAGATATTATTTCTGAGCAGTACAGCCGTGGCGACCTTACGCCGTAACAGGATATAGCTGACCGCGGTGTAGATCAGCATGGCGGCAATACCGGCAATCCAGGCGACAGCAGCCAGCGGAATCCAAAACTGCAAGGGGTTCATACTGACCAGAGGATCCGGCGCGAAGGCTTCGGAAACGATGGGATTTATTACGCTGTTCAGCGAACCAATACCGGTATGGATTTCCGGCGTAGAGTCCGTCATGATTTCGGGAGTGATGGTTTCTGCACTGGGAATAAGGCTCAGTATGCTCTCAAAGGAGAAAGGACAAATCAGCCTGACTGCCACAAAGCCCCAGAGAAGAACGCTGACCCATTTGGGCGTTTTCTTCAAAACCAGTCTGAGGAGCAATACCGCAATCACAAGCCAGCTCGCCGATATGCTCATGTTGACAATTTTTAAGAATAGCTCGCTCATAGTCAGCCCCCTTTCCGGATGCGGTCGATCATACGCTGCACTTCATCCAGTTCCTCACCGGAGATATCCTGACGTCTGGCAAAAGCGGCGACAAAGGCCGGCAGAGAGCCCTGAAACTTCTCTTCCACCAAAATGTTAATCTCCCTTGCCTGTGCTTCTTCCTTGGAAACAAGGGCAGTAATTGTGCCTTCCTCGTTTTTCAGAACACCACGCTCTCCAAGGCGTTTGATCACGGTATAGGTGGTGGTTCTCTTCCAACCAAGCTGATTCTGGCAGAGCTTTACCAGCTCCACCGTTGTCACGGGCTGGTGCTCCCACATAATCAGGCAAAAGCGATACTCACTTTCGTGAATCATAGGTGTATCCATCATATCCATCTCCTTGTCTACCCGGTTAGACTGTCTATGTATAGTCTACACCATTAGACAGCCGGTGTCAATAGGGTTCACAAAATGGTTACATAGTCATTCTGCAAAATTGTTCACAAAACGTTTTTTATTTATGGTTAAGCTCATGATAAAATGATAAAAAATGGAGAGCAGGAGCGAGATAAAATGGCTTTTGTCGAATTTGAGAATGTGGGTAAGACCTATCATATGGGTGAGGTCACCATTGACGCGCTGCACGATGTGTCCTTTTCTGTGGAAAAGGGTGAGCTGGTGGTTATTGTAGGCCCCTCCGGCGCGGGAAAGACTACGCTGCTGAATATTTTGGGCGGCATGGATACCCTGTCTCGGGGGCGTGTCATGCTGGACGGTCGGGAGATTTCCCGGCTGAATAAGAAGCAGCTTACGGCGTATCGCCGCAATGATGTGGGTTTTGTGTTCCAGTTTTACAATTTGGTGGGAAATCTGACTGCACTGGAAAACGTGGAATTGGCGAATCAGATTTGCAAGAATCCACTGGACGCGGCGCAGGTGCTGCGGGATGTGGGCCTTGCGGACAGAACAAAGAATTTCCCCAGCCAGCTTTCCGGCGGAGAGCAGCAGCGGGTTGCCATTGCCCGGGCATTGGCTAAGGATCCCAAGCTGCTGCTGTGCGATGAGCCTACCGGCGCGCTGGATCAGGTTACGGGAAAGGCAATCTTGAAGCTGTTGCAGGATACGGCACGGAAAACCGGAATGACGGTAATTATCATTACCCACAATAGTGCTTTGACAGCCATGGCGGATCGGGTCATTCGTGTGAAAAACGGAACGGTGGAATCCGTAACACATAACGAAACACCTCAGAGCGTATCGGAGATCGAATGGTAATGAAACGTAGCGTATTAAACAAAGAATTACGCCAAACAATCCGCAGGTCGTTGGGGCGGTATATCGCCATCCTGGCAATCATTGCCTTGGGTGCCGGTATGTTTGTTGGCCTGCGTGTGACAAAGACGGATATGGTTGCTACCGCTCAGAAATTCACCGATGATACCAATATGTTCGATTTGCGTTTGCTCAGTACATACGGCTGGAGTGCGGAATGTGTGGAGCAGGTCGCGCAGATGGATGGCGTGACCAACGCGGAAGGCTCCTTTATGCTGGATGTAATCGGCACTTTCAGCGGCGGAGAAAAGGAGGCGGTGTACCGGCTGCACAGTATACCGAATCAAATCAACAAGGTGCATTTGCTGGGCGGTCGGATGCCTTCCGCCCCCGGAGAATGTCTGGTGGACGGCAGTCATACCGACGATTCGGTGCTGGGAACAAAATTTACAGTATCGGAAGGGAATGAGACTGCCACGTTGGATTCCCTGACGGTCACATCCTTTACTGTAGTGGGATATGTCAGCACGCCGCTGTATATGGATATGTCCCGTGGCAGTACGACGTTGGGCAACGGGGATTTGTCAAATTATGTCTATATTCCCCAGGATGCCTTCGAGGTGGACTATTATGCGGAAATTGCAGTTACCATCGAGGGAGACTACGAAATCTATACCGACGAATTAAATCAGGCCATGGAGCTTATGTCCGAGAAGCTGAAGCCGGATGTAACGTTGCTTGCGAACGAACGCTATACGCAGCTTAAGGCAGATGCCCAGACTCAGTACGATGAAGGATGGGAGGCATATGAGGATGGGCTGGCGGAGTATGCCCGTGGGTATCATGAGACATGGAATAAGCTGCATGAAGCACTGGCGGAGCTGAAGGACGGACAGGCGCAGATCGATGCAGCCCGGACAGAATTGCTTAACGGAGAGACGAAGCTTTTGGAAGCGCAGGCATTGCTTGATGAGAATGCGGCTAAGCTGGCACAGGCCAAACAGGAGCTGGTGAATTCCCGGGTAGAGGCGTATACGCGGTTTGCTGATGCCTATGCGGAGCTGGCGGCGGGGCAGAAGGAGGCAAATGAGAACCTCGTTCTGGTGCAGGACGGATTAGTTCAAATCGATGATGGCATCAAACAAATCGAAGCCGGACTGGCTGAGATCGAGACCGGCATGGCCCAGCTTGATTTGTTGATTTCCATACAGCAGCCGCTGGTGGAAACCGCCCGGTCCCTTTTAGAGCTGGCGCAGTCTGCACCGGTGGTGGATGGTGTGTGGGTCGGCAAATTGGAGGCTTCCCTGAATCAGGCGCAATCTCAGCTTGATGAATATACAAACCAGCGGCAGACGCTGGTGGATACGCAGACCCAGCTTTCTACCCAGCTTGCCGAGCTGCGGACTCAGCGTCAGGAGCTGAGCGACAATGAGCAGCTTCTTTTGGATGCACTGGAGACTGTAGAACAGAAAACCACGGAGTTGGGATTCGCGAAGGCCGAGGCGGAGGAGCGGTTTTCCGCTGCACAGGCCGAAATCGAATCCGGAGCACTGCAATTGACTGCCGGACAGCAGGAACTGGACACGCAAAGGCTTCAGCTTGAAGAAGGACGGATTGCGCTGGAGGAAGCGCAGGCAGAGCTGGACTCGGGCTGGGGGGAGTATGAACAGGGAAGGCTGGCGGCAGAAGCGGAGCTGAACAGTGCCAGGGGCGAGCTTGCGGATGCCAAGGCACAGCTTAACGCCGGCAAGCAAGCCTTGACGGATATGGCAGAGCCATCGGTGTACATTTTAGACCGGAATACCAATGTGGGCTATGTTGCGGTGAATAGCAACTCAGACATTGTGTCCGGTGTGTCCCGGGTGTTCCCGGCATTTTTCCTGCTGGTGGCGGCTTTGGTTTGCATCACAACGATGACCCGCATGATCGATGAGGAGCGCACGCAAATCGGAATTCTGAAGGCGTTGGGTTACAGCAATCGGGAGATCGTAAAGAAATATCTGGTTTATTCCGGATCTGCCGCGGTGATTGGCTGCGGCTTGGGCGTGACGGTAGGCAGCGCGGTATTTCCGAAAATCTTATGGTCCGCGTACAGCCTCATATTAAATATGACACCGGACATCGTGCTGACGTTGGACTGGCCGTTGTGCCTTGCGGTTGTGGCAGCCTATACGGCGGTATCTATGCTGGTGACGTGGTACTGCTGCCGCCATGAGCTGAAGGAGGTTCCCGCTGAGCTGATTCGGCCTAAGGCTCCGGCGGCGGGCAAGAAGATTTTTCTGGAATATCTTCCGTTCTGGGATAAAATCAGCTTTTTAAACAAGGTGATGTTCCGCAATGTGTTCCGTTACAAGCAGCGTTTACTGATGATGCTGATAGGTATCGGCGGCTGCACGGCGTTGCTGTTGACGGGCTTTGGAATTGGAGATTCCATCAAGGATATCGTTTCCTATCAGTTTTCTGAGGTGACGGTATATGATTTGGAGGTTTATTTCTCCGATAGCATGGCTTCAGAGCGGCAGGAGGTTTTCCGCGCTGAGCTGTCGGATCAGGTAGAGGATGTCCTGTTCTACCATAAGCGGAGTGCGGATTTGTATTTCGGTGACAAGAGCCGGGAGGTTTCTCTAATTGTTGCGGGCGGGGGCATCGAATCCTTTATCGATTTGCACAATGGAGATGAGCAGCTTGGGATGCCGGGGGTAGGAGAGACGTTCCTGTCTGTCGGAGCTGCGGAGGCCATGGGCATTGAGGAAGGCGATACCGTAACGGCAATGGATGCGGATATGAATGAGTTGACATTGACCGTATCCGGAATTTATGATAATCACGTGTACAGCTATCTCATTGTCAGACCGGAAACGGTGGCGCAGCAATGGGGAGAAGCTCCGGGACAGCAAATGGCCTTTGTGAATATGCGCCCGGATGAAGATCCCCACTCGGCGGCTGCCAAGATCGCCTTAATGGAGGGTGTCATGAATGTGACCGTCTGTCAGGACATAGCGGATCAGGTGGGCTCTATGCTGCAGGCATTGGACTCCATCGTAGTTACCGTAGTGATTTGCGCCGGACTTCTGGCGGGTATTGTGCTGTACAACCTGACAAACATAAGCATCACCGAACGAATCCGGGAGATTGCTACCATTAAGGTGCTGGGCTTCAGCTCCGGAGAAACGGCAGCCTATGTATTTAAGGAGAACCTGCTGCTGTCGGCTTTGGGTACGGTTTTGGGGCTTGGAGGCGGTGTGCTCCTGCTGGACTTTGTTATGAGCCAAATCAAAATTGATATGGTTTGGTTTTTGCCCCGGCTGAACCTCCAGTCCTTCGTTTGGTCAGTGGTTTTAACTATGCTTTCCGCATGTGTGGTGGATTTCCTGCTGTACTTTAAGCTGGAAAAGATCAACATGGCGGAAGCACTGAAATCTGTGGAATAAAATTTAGGCTGCCGCGTGGATGCGGCAGCCTAAATTTTAGCCGTATTTTTCTTTTAAGTAGATGATTGCCTGACGGTAACCGTCCAACCCCTGACCCTTTACAGTCTTTTCACAATACATTCCGGCGTAGGAGATTTGGCGGAAGGATTCTCTTGCGTCCACGTCGGAGATATGCACCTCCACCGCGGGGATGGAAACGGATTTCAGTGCATCCAAAATCGCCACGCTGGTATGGGTATAGGCGGCAGGATTGATCACGATGCCGTCATAGACACCGTAAGCGGCTTGAATCGCATCCACAAGGTCGCCTTCGTGGTTGGATTGGAGCTGCTTGAGCTGCACGCCCTCCTCCTGAGCGGTTTTCTCCAGAAGAGAAAGCAGATCCTGAAAGCTTTGCTTTCCGTAGATACCCGGTTCCCGGATTCCCAGCATATTGATATTCGGGCCGTTAAGTACCAAAATCTTCATCATCAGACCTCCAGTAGCTGAAGAATTTGCTCCGCGGTGACGTTGGCATCGCCGTTGTTGTCCACCTGATAATCGGCGAAGCGTTGATACAAGGGCGCACGCTTATGATACATCTGCTCCAAAGCCCCCGCTTGAGAAAGCGGGCGGCCTTCGGTGGCCAGCTTTTCATGGTCACGCCGCAGCCAAATGATCGTGGCGTTTTGATGGAGGGCACGGTAATTTTCCTCCCGCGTTACACAGCCGCCGCCGGTGGCGATGATCAGGCCGGAGCGTTTTCCGAGCTGGGCAAGCACATGGCTTTCTGCCTGACGGAAGCAGGACTCGCCCCCCGCTGCGAAAATCTCAGGAATGGACATTCCCACAAGCTTGACGACTTCTTCGTCCGCGTCCACCAGCTCCCGCCCCAGCTTCTGGGCCAAAAGCTGCCCGACTGTGGATTTTCCCGCGCCGGGCATACCAATCAGCACGATATTTTCCATTTCCTGCTTGAGGATGGTGTAGATTTGAGAGATTTTTTCATCGGATATTTTGCTTCCGGTAAACCATTCGGCACTTTCCTTTGCCTGTGCCACCAGCATCCAAAGCCCGTTCATGGCGGTCAATCCACGTTGCTCCGCGTCCAGCAGAAGCTGTGTCCTGGCGGGATTATACACGATGTCCAGCACGCCTTCAAGATAAGGAAACTGACCAAGACATACCGGGGAGATGCCTACATTGGGATACATCCCCACAGGAGTGGTGTTGACGATTACGGTGGCATCCCGGTGACGGGACAGATTGGAATAATTGTTCTCGCCGCTTCTGGAGATCACCACTGCGTCGGCATCCAGCTCACGGAGCACCTCTACAGCGGTATTGGACGCGCCGCCGCTGCCCAGCACCAGCACCTTTTTGCCGGATAGCTGGAGGCCGCCTTTTTCTACCATGGAGCGAAAGCCGAAGCAGTCGGTATTGTGACCGATCAGCGTTCCGTCCGGGCGTCGAACAACGGTATTTACCGCACCCATACGCGAAGCTACGGGGGAAAGCTCAGACAGATAAGGGATGACCGCCTTTTTATAGGGAATGGTGACGTTTAATCCGGTGAAATCTCCGTTTTTAAGAAAATCACCCAATTCTTCCGGCTGCTTTTCAAAGAGCTGATAGGAATAGCTCCCAAGCTGACTGTGGATTTGGGGGGAGTAGCTATGTCCCAGCGTCTGCCCAAGTATGCCGCATTTCATCACACTACCTCGCAGTAGCTGCCCAGATACTTAAATTCCTCGCACAGGTCGTCCAGCTCGCACATAAGCTGGATGAATTCCTCTGAGTAGATGGAGGTTTCCAAATCAAAATAGAACATGAATTCAAATTCCCGGTCGGGAAGGGGGCGGGATTCCAGCTTGGTTACATTGATGCCGAGGGTGTAAAGCCGTGCCAGCACCCGGTACAGAGAACCGGGACGGTGGGGCAGAATCATCATGATGCTGGTTTTGTCGGAGCCGGGGTAGACCTCCAGGTTTTTGCTGATGCAAATGAAACGGGTATGGTTGTTGCCCTCGTCCTGAACGCTGTGAGCCAAACTGACCAGATTATAAAGCTCGGCACAGGTTCGACTGGACAGGGCGGCAACCTCAAGGCTGCCGGACTGCGCCACCATCTGCGCCGCTACTGCGGTATTCTCAACAGGAATCACATTCACGCCGGTAAGCGTAGAAAGGAATCCCGAGCATTGTCCGATGGCCTGCTCATGGGAGTATATCGTTTTGATTTGGGACAGCTTTGCGCCCTTGTTGGCAAGCAAATCATGATCGACCTTCATGCGGAAGGTACGCACGATGGAGAAATCGTGGCGAATCATCAAATCGTAGACCTTCTTCACAGAGCCTGCGGTGGAATTTTCAATGGGCAGGATGCCATATTGACACAGTCCCTGCTCGATGGCGGTAAAGATCCCATCGAAGTTTTTGAAATACATGATGAAGGGATCTTTGAAAATCTTCTCACAGGCAATTTGAGAGTACGCACCCTCCACGCCCTGACAGGCCACCATGGGTGCCTTGGGGAGCAGCTTGGGGGTGGACTGGATGGCCTGCTCAATACGCTGATGCAGAGGGCTGGTGATCATATTGCGCTTGCTTTGATAGCTGCGGCTCAGCTCAAAGAGCATGGAGTACAGTACACGGGTGTAGTTGCCCATTTCATTTCCGGCCTTCTGCGCTACGTTTTTCAGAATCTCCCGCTCCCGGCTGGGAACGAGGATGGGCATATCATGCGCGCGCTTATAATCCGCGATTTCGGCGGACAATGCCATGCGCTTGCCGAAAAGAGCTACAAGCTGGTCGTCAATATCGTCGATTTGATTACGAAGGTCTGTCAGTTCCATTTTAATAGGTCCTCCTATATTTTGCTGTTTGGGAAAGCAGGGCATCATATACCGCTATAGCCGCGGCTGCCTCGATAACAGGCACGGCTCTGGGAATGATACAGGGGTCATGCCGACCCTTGACCTGCAAGGTGCTCTCTTGAAGTTGAGAAAGGGATACGGTCTGCTGGGGCTTGGAGATAGAGGGGGTAGGCTTGACGGCTGCCCGGAAAATTAACGGCTGGCTGTTGGTGATGCCGCCCAGGATGCCGCCTGCGTGGTTGGTTAAGGTGACCACTTCTCCGTCACGGATGGCGTAGGGGTCGTTGTTTTCACTTCCCAGCATGGAGGCGACGGCAAAGCCCGCGCCAAACTCCACGCCTTTTACTGCGGGGATACCGTAGACGATTTGCGCGATGCGTCCTTCCATGCCCCCGAACATGGGCTCTCCAACGCCTGCGGGAAGCCCGGTGACGGCACATTCGATAACGCCGCCTACGCTGTCGCCGCCGCTTCTTGCATTGGCGATAGCCTGACGCATTTTCTCTCCGGCAATAGAATCAATTACAGGGAAGTCTGTTCCAATCATGGCTGTCTGCGGTGCGGTGGGGCAGAAGGGGGTATCCGGGATGCCCGCGATTTGGTAAATATGGGCGTGAATGGAGATCCCTTGCTCCAGCAGCCATTGCTTACACAGTCCACCGGCAATGCACAGCGGCGCGGTCAGTCTGCCGGAGAAATGTCCGCCGCCGGCAACATCCTGATAGCCGTCATATTTCATCTGCGCGGTGTAGTCGGCATGACCGGGGCGGGGGCAGTCCTTAAGCTGAGAATAGTCCTGTGAGCGGGTATTTTTATTGTAAATGACTGCGGCGATAGGCGCGCCGCAGGTGCGTCCGTCAACAATGCCCGACAGAAATTCCGGGCGGTCTCCTTCCTTGCGGGGGGTGGACCAGTCGTTTTGCCCCGGGGCGCGGCGGTTCAGAAAGGCTTGCAATGCTTCGGTATCCACCGGCAGACCGGCGGGAACTCCGTCCAACGTCATGCCGATGGCCGCGCCATGGGACTGACCGAATATGGATAGCTTCAGGCTTTCGCCGTAGGTGCTGCTCATAGCTTACCTCCCAGCATTTTGTAGTCCTGCCAAAAGGCAGGGTAGGATTTTTGAACCGCCTGCGCGTTGTGCACCGTAACTGCTTCGGTGCAGACGGTAGCGGCGATGGCGGCGGACATGGCAATGCGGTGGTCGTTGGTGGCATCCACGGTTCCGCCACGGTAGCCCGTTGGGAAAACGGTCAGGCAATCTCCCTGAATCTGTGCCTTGCCCCCTAAGGCGGTAAGCATGGCGGCGGTGGTTTGCAGCCGGTCGGTTTCTTTCAGGCGAAGCCGTCCGCAATTGGTAAAGACCGCGCCTTGCTTCGCTCCGGCTACCACGGCTAAGATGGGAACAAGATCCGGGGTGTCGGTGGCATCGATCACGGTGTGACTGGCTAATGCCTGAAGAAAATCCACCACAGCCCGGTCGCCCTGAGGGGAATCCGGGGAAAGATTGCGGATCTCCAGTGGACTTCCCAGAGCTTTGGCGGCGAGCCAAAATGCTCCGTTGCTCCAATCTCCCTCCACATTTATGACGCCGGGGGAACGGAAACGGCGTCCACCCCGCACGGTAAAGTCAGGGGACTCCACTCCAAACAGGGACATGGCCCGCCGGGTCATTTCCACATAGGGTGCGGATTCCAGCTTACCTGTGATGTTAAGCCGGCTTTCTCCGCGCAGCAGCGCGGCAGCAAAGAGAAGTCCGGTGATAAATTGACTGGAAACACCGCCGGAAATCGTAAATTCGCCACTTTTTAGCTGCCCCTGGCAGCGGACGGTATTGGCGGTGGGGCGGCTGAGCCGGCAGCCCATGCGCTCCAGCTCCTCCCAGAGGGGAGAAAGCGGACGGCTGGGTAAGCCCCCGGACATGACAAAGGTGGTGTCTACCCCTAAGGCTGCCGCAATGGGAAGCAGAAACCGCAAGGTAGAGCCGCTCTCCCGGCAATCCAAGGTAGCACTTGGGGGAGCGGTGACAACGGGAGTCACCCGGTAGCCCTCCGGGGTGCGCTCAATATTTGCGCCTAAGGAATTCAGGCACTCTGCGGTGGCCTCTATGTCTTGATTGGTGGCAGGACATAGAAGGGTAGTTTCGGTATGGGAAAAGGCGGCACAGATCAAAAGCCGGTGGGCTTGAGATTTCGAGGGAATTGCGGAAATCGTGCCGGAAAGCTTTCCCGGTTGGATGGTAATGTCCATATTAAAGACCTGCTTCAATAAAGGATTTCAGTTGTTCCACGGGGGTGGGAACGATCCGGCAATCGCCAATGGCTGCCGGGATAATGAGATTCACCGTTCCGCCGGAACGTTTTTTATCAGAAAGTGCGCTGAGATACAGCCCGTCGGCGGAGTAGGGAGATCGATTGGGCAGCCCGAACACCGAAAGAGTGCGAAGGATTTGGTCGCGGTCAGCAGGGGAGCAAACCCCTTCCTTGGCTGCCGCGCGGGCTACGATCGCCATGCCGATGGCCACCGCCTTGCCGTGGGAGATTTGGAATCCGCTTTGGGCTTCTACCCCGTGTCCTACGGTGTGGCCTAAATTCAGCTTCATTCTTGCGCCGGTGTCGAATTCATCCTGCGCCACCACATCCCGCTTCAGCTCCACGCACCGGGCGATCACATCCTCCCGATGGAATCGGATGCCGTTTTGGGATAGATGGTCAAATAGCTTTGGATCGTACAGAACGCCGTATTTGATTACTTCGGCACATCCGTCACGGAATATTTCCTCAGGAAGGGTATTTAAGGTGTCGGTGTCGCAAAGTACCAGACGGGGCTGGTAGAACGCACCGCACAAGTTCTTGCCCTCGGGCAGATCGATGGCGGTTTTGCCGCCTACGGAGGAGTCCACCGCCGCCAAGAGGGTGGTGGGGACTTGAATGTAGGCGATTCCCCGAAGGTAGGTCGCGGCGGCAAAGCCAGTCAAATCTCCTACCACGCCACCGCCCAAAGCAATCAAGCAGTCGCTGCGGGTTATGGCGTTGGCGGCAAGGAAGCTCAGCAGCTTCAAATAGACCTCACCGCTTTTGCTCTGCTCGCCGGCGGGAAAAACAAAGGAAAACACGGTAAATCCCGCATTTTGCAGAGCCTTTGCGGCGGCTTCGCCGTAAAGAGGGAATACATTGCTGTCACTGACGATGACGGCCTTTCCAATCTTGCATACAGCGGCGGCTTCTGTGCCCAGCGTGGACAGCAAGCCTGCGCCGATTTTTACGGTATAGCTTGAGGACGCGCTGATTTCAATACACTTCATCCGTCTACCTCTTCCTTGCGCCGTTTGCCCTCGTCAAGCAGGGCAATCAGCTTGTCGGAATCCTCCTCGGCAATGGCTTGCCGGTATTTTTTCAGGTTGTCCACTAAGGTGTCCAGCTCAAAAAGCAGGTTGTCCTTATTCTCAAGAAACAGCTCCGCCCACATTTGCGGGTTCAGCCATGCCACACGGGTCAAATCCCGATAGCTGCCGGCGGAGAAGCCTTTATGCTCCAGCGCGGTAGGGGATTTGATGAAGGCATTGCTGACAATGTGGGGCATTTGGGAGGTGAAGGCAATCATGCGGTCGTGGTCTTCTGCCGTGGTGACAGAGAAAGAGCCGAAATGACAGGGTGCCAACGCCTGTTTTGCCTGATCCAAAAGCTCAATATCATCGAAGCGGTGGGGGACAAGCACCATGGGCGCGCCGTCGAACATATCCGCGCGGCTGTATTTGAAGCCGGAAAACTGGGTGCCTGCCATGGGGTGACCGCCCATGAAGGTAAAGCCGTATTTTTCCGCAAGGGGAAAGCAGCGGCTGCAAATGTCCACCTTTGTGCCACAGCAATCGATTACCAGCGCGTCCTTGCGGATATAGGGCGCGTATTTTTCCAGCCAAAGAATGGAGCCTTCTGGGTAAATCGCCAAAAGGATCAAATCGCATTGGCTCATATTTTCCTCAGTCAGAGGGGCATCTACCGCGCCGGAAAGCATGGCAAAGGAAAGCATGGACTCGTTACGGACGCTGCACAGCACCCGGTGCCCTTCGATGGCGTAGGCTCTTGCCAAAGAGCCGCCAATCAGTCCCAGCCCTAAAATTCCAACAGTCATGCCAGTGCCTCACGGATTCGGGCGATCTGCTGATTCAAGGCATCGAATTGGGCGGGAGTCAGGGATTGGGCACCGTCGCAAAGGGCGTGCGCCGGATCGTTATGTACCTCGATGATCAGACCGTCCGCGCCGGCGGCAGTGGCGGCCAGTGCCATGGGGGGCACCAGCTTGGCTTTGCCGGTGGCGTGGCTGGGATCCACGATGACCGGCAGGTGGGTCAAATCGTGAAGCACGGAAACGGCGGAAAGATCCAGCGTGTTACGGGTGTAGGTCTCGAAGGTGCGGATGCCGCGTTCGCAGAGCATGACCTTCTCGTTGCCCTCACTCATGATGTACTCCGCGCTCATCAGCAGCTCTTGCAGCGTATTGGCAAGACCCCGCTTGAGCAGGATGGGCTTATCGGTCTTGCCCAGCTCTTTCAGCAGGTCAAAATTCTGCATATTTCTCGCGCCCACCTGAATGATGTCCACATCCTCGAAAAGCTCCAGCGACGAGATGTTCATGATTTCGGTGACGATGGGCAGTCCGGTTTCCTCCCGTGCCTTCAGCAGGAGCTGGATACCCGCGCCCTTCATGCCCTGGAAGGCATAGGGAGAGGTACGGGGCTTAAATGCGCCGCCCCGAAGGATATTTGCGCCGGAGGACTTGACGGCCTTGGCTACGGCGATGATCTGCTCCTCAGATTCCACGGAGCAAGGGCCTGCCATCATCACAAAATTGCCGCCGCCGATTTTTACATCTCCCACCTGCACCACGGTATCGTTGGGATGGAATTTACGGTTTGCCTGCTTGAACGGCTCGGAAATCCGCTTGACGGATTCCACCATATCCAAGCTGGCCAAAAGCTCCATGTCCACACGGCTGGTGTCGCCAATCAGCCCCAAAACGGTGACTTCCGCGCCTTCAGACATATGGACGTCCAATCCCATACGCGCGAGCCAGTCGATCAGGTGCTGGGTCTGCTGGGGGGTCGTATCGTGTTTAAGAATTGCGATCATGATAAAACATCTCCTAACAAAAATCGCGCCGCCCGGATTCGATCCGTGCGGCGCGTTAAAAAGTACGGTTTTACAGGCTATGTAAAATCTTTGCAGCACAAATCGCTATTACTTTTTCTGGGTAAAAAAGTAATAGTTGCTAAAAAAGAACTGTGCGGCAAAGCTGGAAATGACCATGGAATTGGCCTCCTGATACATAAGCTGCGGACATTATACCACGGCAGGTGGAATAATGCAAGAGTAAATTTACAGAATTTTCGACAAAGCGGCGCAAATGCGATCAAGGTCTTCGCAAAGTGCTTTGGGGTTGGTGAACATATGGGCAAACAGGCTGTTGATATTTTCCTCAAAGCCTTCCGGCAGTACATCACAGGCTTCCCGGCACAGCTTCATCAGCCGCTTTTCTCCGGGATGCGTTTGGCGGTTCAGGGCAAACAGTACGTCGAAATAGGTTTCCATAAACGCGGCTACCCGATGGTTTACGCTGTTCCAATCGCCCCGCTTGGCGGCCTTCTCGATTTGCAGCCGGTAGGCGGGCATGGAGCTGTTCAGCAGCCGCCAGCCTTGGGTTAAAATGTTTTGCCGGAGCTGCTCCGGGTAGGGGACGGTGAAGCGTTCCTTTGCGGCGGTGAGGCGGCCGGTGCGGTCATAGATAATCCTGCAGGTGATCAAATTGTGCCACATACAGGTGGTATAGGCGTTGCCGGCACGGAACTGCTCTACTACGGCGCAAACCCCGGAAACAAAATCATCCAAGTTTCGGTACAGCAGGTCGAAGTCGATGCCGTTGTTCAGTGTACCGTTGTCCTCCAGCTCCCAAAAACAGTTGCCGTATTCCACATAGGAGCAATGCTCCCGCAAAATTTCCCGGCGAAGCTCCTCGCTGATCGGCGCGGTACAATATAAATAGATGTCATAATCCGAGCTTTCGTCAAAATGTGTGCCGGCGCGGGAACCGCCCAGCGCAATTGCTTCTACCTGAGGAAGGGCGGAGAGCTGGGCAAATAGCTTTTCAGGCATGGTGTGACCTCCTCTACTGATTATGGAATCATCATACACCATATGGTGCAAAATGACAAGCGTGGAATATAAAAACTTTTGTTCGGATATTGTTGATTTCGGAGAGTGAATGTGGTATACTGTTCCTAGGAGGTGAGAGGGATGGACGGACAGAAACAATATATTGCTATAGATTTGAAATCGTTCTATGCCTCTCAGGAGTGTATCGAACGGGAGTTAGATCCCCTGACTACCAATTTGGTGGTAGCGGATGAGAGCCGGACGGAAAAGACCATCTGTCTGGCGGTTTCGCCTGCGCTGAAGGCTTATGGAATACCCGGCCGGGCAAGGCTGTTTGAGGTGCTGGAAAAGCTGCGGCAGGTCAATGCGCTGCGCCGATGCAGTGCCCCCGGCGGGTGCTTTACAGGAAAATCCTGTGATGCCCGGGAGCTGGCGGCGGATCCTTCGCTGGAGATCGATCTGGTCATCGCCAAGCCGAGGATGGCGCATTATATGGAGTGCAGCGCGCGGATCTATGAGGTATATCTGCGGTATATCGCTCCGGAGGATATTCATGTTTACTCTGTAGATGAGGTATTCATCCACGCGACACCCTACCTGAATACCTACGGAATGACGGCGTGGGAGCTGGCGCGCAAGCTGATTCGGGAGGTGCTGGCGGAAACCGGAATCACTGCCACCGCAGGGGTGGGGACAAATCTGTATCTGTGCAAGGTGGCCATGGACATTGTGGCGAAGAAAATGCCTGCGGACAAGGACGGAGTGCGGATCGCGGAGCTGGACGAGCTGAGCTACCGGCGGCAGCTTTGGGATCACCGTCCGCTGACGGATTTTTGGCGGGTAGGTCAGGGCTATGCCAAAAAGCTGGAACGCAACGGGCTGTACACTATGGGAGATGTGGCGCGCTGCTCCTTGGGAAAGCCCTGGGAATTTCACAATGAGGAGCTTTTATACCGGCTGTTTGGCGTGAACGCTCAGCTTCTGATCGACCACGCATGGGGCTGGGAGCCTTGCACCATTGCGGACATTAAGGCTTACCGTCCTGCCAGTAGTTCCGTTACCTCCGGGCAGGTACTGCAGCATCCTTATGATTTTGAAAAGACGAAGCTGATCGTTCGGGAAATGGCAGATTTTTTGGCACTGGATCTGGTGGACAAGGGACTTCTGACCAATCAAATCGTACTGACGGTGGGCTATGACCGGGAAAGCCTGAATGACCGTATGCTTCGGGCTGCGTATCAGGGGCAGGTGACGGAGGACCGCTACGGGCGGAAAGTGCCCAAGCACGCCCATGGAACAGAGAATCTGGGGAGCTTTACCGCCTCCACCCGACAAATCGTGGACGCTGCCATGGCTCTGTTTGACCGGATTGTGAATCCCCGGCTTTTGTGCCGGAGGATCAATTTGACCGCCAATCATGTGATGCCGGAAACAGAGCTGCCGGAGAAGCCTGTGGAGCAAATGGATCTATTCACTCAGGAAAATGGGGATGACAGGGCACAGCAGAAAGAAAAGCGGCGGCAGAAGGCGGTACTTCAAATTCGCAGAAAATACGGAAAAAACGCCATTTTGAAAGGTATGAACTATAAAGAAGGGGCGACCGCCATAGAGCGCAACGGACAAATCGGAGGGCATAAGGCATGAGGGGAAAATACGATGATATTTTGGAGCTGCCCCATCCGGTTTCTGATAAGCACCCGCCCATGCCTATGGCGGATCGGGCGGCGCAGTTTGCGCCCTTTGCGGCACTGACCGGACATGACGCGGTGCTTCGGGAAACGGAACGGCTTACCGACAGCCCTGTGGAGCTGACGGACAGCCGCCGCAGTGAGCTGGATGCACAGCTAATATCCCTGTCTCAGGAGCTGGAGCGGATGCCGAAGGTGGCAATCACCCATTTTGTTCCGGACACACGAAAATCCGGCGGCGCGTATATCCGCACTGTGGGCTGCATCCGCCGGGTGGATGCGGTGGCACGGGCGGTGATCATGGCAGACGGGAGTGGAATCGATATGGATTTTGTGACGGATATCCAAAAGCTGTAAACAGGAAATTGCTTTACTTTTTCCGGCGAATATGGTATGATAGCGGCGGATAAATCAACTGACGCGAAAGGGCTTTGCCCTGACGGGGAAGGGATGCCGTATATTTTGTGCTGCATTGCGGGCGTCCCCTTTCCGGGGACGTCTTTTTTGCGGCAAGGAGGTACTTATGGAAAACAGAATCGCGTTATTGGGCATCGTGGTGGAGAAGGAAAGCTCCACGGAGCTGCTCAATCAACTACTGAGCGAGTACAAGGAATACGTGGTTGGACGGATGGGAATTCCCTATCGCCAAAGAGGTGTGAATCTGATCAGCATCGTTCTGGATGCTCCGGGGGATGCCATCAACTCCCTGACCGGAAAGCTGGGGATGTTGCCCGGTATCAGCGCGAAGACACTTTACGCAAAGCTCCCGGAGGGGCAGCAATGATTCGCTTGGTGGAAAAGCTGGAGAAGGAGCACCGCTTGAGTCATGAGGAGTTCCTTACTCTGCTTCAAGGCCGCAGCGAGGCTGTGGCGCAGGAGCTGGCGCAACGGGCGGTGGCACAGCGTAGGGGATATTACGGGAATTCGGTGTATATTCGCGGGCTGATCGAGTTTACCAATTATTGTAAAAACAACTGCTACTACTGCGGTTTGCGCCGATCCAACCGGGCGGTGCAGCGGTATCGGCTCACGCCTGAGCAGATCATGGACTGCTGCCGCCGGGGCTATGCGCTGGGCTTTCGCACCTTTGTGCTACAGGGCGGCGAGGATCCGTGGTACAGTCCGGAAAGGATCGCGGCTCTTGTGGCGGGGATAAAAAAGGAATATCCTGACTGCGCTGTGACCCTTTCTGTAGGGGAGCAGCCCAGAGAGGTATACCAAAGCTGGTTCGATGCAGGGGCAGACCGGTATTTACTGCGGCATGAAACCGCGGATGATTGCCACTACCGCGCTCTGCATCCTGAGGAAATGTCCCTTGAAAGAAGAATGGAGTGCCTGTGGGCACTGAAGGATATCGGCTATCAGGTGGGCTGTGGCTTCATGGTAGGCTCACCGGGACAGACGATGGAGCATATTGCCAAGGATCTGGAGTTTATTCATGCGCTGCAGCCGCATATGGTGGGAATCGGCCCGTTTATTCCCCAAAAGGATACCCCCTTTGGCAAGGAAACAGCGGGCACGCTGGAGCTGACGGTGTATCTGCTGTCTATTATCCGGCTGATGCTGCCGCAGGTGCTGCTTCCTGCCACCACCGCGCTGGGAACCATTCACCCCCAAGGCAGAGAACTGGGGATCATGGCAGGAGCAAATGTATGTATGCCCAACCTGTCGCCGATAGAGGTTAGAAAAGACTACGCTTTGTATGATAATAAGATCTGCACCGGAGATGAAACAGCGGAATGTATCCAATGTCTGCGGCGACGGATCGAACACGCCGGCTGTCAAATGGTCATGAGCCGGGGCGACCATGCGGGGATCTCCCCCGCAGAAATCTAGAGAGGATGATGGAACATGTACGACCGCAAATCTATGAAGGCAGAGGAATTCATCGATCATCAGGAGATTCTGGATACCCTTGCCTATGCTGAAGCCCATAAAACGGATGCGGCACTGATTGATTCAATTATAGAGAAGGCACGGCTGCGGAAGGGCTTGGAGCATCGGGAGGCCTCGGTGCTGCTGGCCTGCGAGCTGGAGGACAGGAATCAGGAAATTTACGCGCTGGCGGAGCAAATCAAAAAGGATTTCTACGGAAACCGGATCGTGATGTTCGCGCCGCTGTATCTGTCCAATTACTGCGTGAACGGCTGCCTGTACTGCCCCTATCACAAGAAAAATACTCACATCCCACGGAAAAAGCTGACCCAAGAGGAAATCCGGGCAGAGGTGATCGCACTGCAGGATATGGGACATAAGCGGCTGGCTCTGGAGGCCGGAGAAGATCCGGTAAACAATCCTTTGGAGTACATTTTGGAGTCCATCAAGACAATCTACTCCATTAAGCACAAAAACGGCGCGATCCGCCGGGTGAATGTGAATATTGCCGCGACCACTGTGGAAAATTACCGCCGTTTGAAGGATGCCGGAATCGGAACATACATTCTCTTTCAGGAAACCTATCACAAGGAAAGCTATGAGCATCTGCATCCCACCGGGCCTAAGAGCAACTACGCCTACCACACGGAAGCCCATGACCGTGCCATGCAGGGCGGTATTGACGATGTGGGCTTGGGTGTGCTGTTCGGTCTGGAGCTGTACCGCTATGAGTTCGCAGGACTTTTGATGCACGCGGAGCATTTGGAGGCGGTTTTCGGCGTTGGCCCTCATACCATCAGCGTTCCCAGGATCTGCCCCGCGGACGATATCGACCCCGGTGCCTTTGACAACGGTATTTCCGATGATATTTTTGCCAAAATCGTAGCCTGCATCCGTGTGTCGGTGCCCTATACCGGCATGATTATCTCCACCCGGGAAAGCCCCAAGGTGCGGGAGCGGCTGCTGCATTTGGGCGTATCCCAAATCTCCGGCGGCAGCCGTACCAGTGTGGGCGGCTATACCGGACCTGAGCCTGTGGAGGAAAGCACTGCCCAGTTTGATGTAAGCGACCACCGAACGCTGGATGAGGTGGTGAAATGGCTGATGGAGATGGGCTACATCCCATCCTTCTGCACCGCCTGTTATCGGGAGGGGCGTACCGGCGACCGGTTCATGTCCCTGTGTAAGTCCGGACAAATCAACAACTGCTGTCTGCCTAACGCGCTGATGACCTTGAAGGAATATTTGATGGATTATGCTTCTGAGGAGACCAAGGCTGTGGGCGAAAAGCTGATTGCCGCCCAGCTTCCGGATATCCCCCGGGATAAGACCCGGCAAATCGTCACCGAGCGGCTGGAAAAGATCTCTGCCGGGGAACGTGATTTCCGATTCTGAGGTGGTGCTATGAGCGCGTTGAATCAGACACCCTCCGGCGAACGGATCCATATTGCGTTCTTTGGACGCAGAAATGCCGGAAAGTCCAGCTTGGTCAATGCCTTTACAGGACAGGAGCTGGCCATCGTTTCCGACGTGAAGGGCACGACCACGGATCCGGTATACAAGGCCATGGAGCTGCTGCCCCTTGGCCCGGTGCAGATCATCGACACCCCCGGAATTGACGATGTAGGAGAGCTGGGCGCGCTGCGTGTGCGGCGTACTGCTCAGGTTTTAAATAAGACGGATCTGGCGATTTTAGTCACCGATGCCACAGAGCCGATGGGACAAGCTGAGGCGGAGCTGCTGGAACGAATCCAATCGAAAAACATACCCTACATTTTGGTTCGCAATAAGGCAGATCTGCTGACGGAGATTCCCCAGCCCAAGGATGGAGAGCTATATGTCAGCGCGGTCACAGGCTATCAGGTGGGGGAGCTGAAGGAGCTGGCCGCCCGGAAGGCTTTGCGGGAAGAACCGAAAAGACCGCTGGTGGCGGATCTGCTGGATGCCGGCGACCTTGTGGTACTGGTCGTACCCATTGACAAGGCCGCGCCCAAGGGAAGGCTGATCTTGCCCCAGCAGCAGACCATTCGGGATATACTGGATGCCGGCGCTGTGGCTACGGTCTGCCGGGATACAGAGCTTGCTTCCACCCTGAAGGCACTTTCCCGACCGCCCAAGCTGGTGATCACTGATTCTCAGGTTTTTGGGAAGGTTGGCAAGCTGGTGCCGGAATCCTTACCGTTGACATCCTTTTCTATTCTTATGGCAAGGTATAAAGGAGATTTGTCGTTGACGGTACAAGGCGCGGCGGCAATCGAAGGGCTTAAGGATGGGGATAAGGTGCTCATCAGTGAAGGCTGCACCCACCACCGCCAATGTGAGGATATTGGCACCGTGAAGCTGCCTGCGTGGATCCGGGAGTATACCGGTGTTCAGCCGGAATTCTGTTTTACCTCCGGCAATGCGTTCCCGGAGGATGTGAGCGGCTACCGCATGGTGATTCATTGTGGCGGCTGTATGCTTCCGGAGCGGGAGATGCGCTACCGCCAGCGGTGCTGCGCGGATCAGGGCATCCCGATTACAAATTACGGGATTCTGATTGCCTATCTTAATGGAATCCTGCGGCGGTCTGTCTCGCCGTTCCCTGAATTTAGAGGACTTATTTAAGAGAAAATCCCGGAGCTTATGCCTAAACTATGTGAAAACTCATAACTTTTTTGCACGCATTCCCCTTCAGTCAGAAATGCCCGTTCCGGTCATTTCTGACAGCTTCCCCCCGGGGGAAGCCAGGGGCGCTCCCGCGCCAGAGGCTTTTTGACAGACATCCCGGAGCTTATGCTCCGGGATGTCTTGGTTTTAGATATTTACCTTGGTTTTTTCGTATCTCATAAGGGATAATCAAAAATCCAAGGAAGATAAGCAGGGATACCAGTGAAATGATAACGCCAAGGGTCAAAGCGGTGTTTTTATAGCGGAAGGTTACGGTGTGTGTGCCTTCGGTCAGCTCCAGTGCCAGCATGGCATCGCCCACCAGTACAGGCTCTACCTCTTCGCCATCAACGGTAATGCACCAATTGCCGTCATCGGGGATGGAGGTGTACAGCAGACCGTTGCGGTTGCAATCAATTGTACCTGTAATCCGGGTGTTGGAGAATTCTGTGATATCCAAGGTGGAGGCGGAGAGAATTTCATAGCCCTGCTGAAACACGGTATCGTCCAGCATCGCGCCCCGAATCAGGACAACGCCGGAGGAAATGCCGCTTTTACAGGTGATGTCCAAATATATCACATCTCCCGGCTGGACGCTGCCAACGGCAATCATTTGCGGAAGACTGACGGTTTCGCTGAAAAGCTCCTGATCGTTTTTGTATATGGCGTAGGCGTTGCCTTTTGTCATATTCAAATCCAGACACAGGAACCCGGCTTCCTCGATGGTATAGGTGTAACGCAAAGCGGCGGTACGGTCAGAGGTGGCGTATTGGGTATAGCCGGTGGCGTTGTTGGCCTTTTTCAGCTCCAAACTTTGTGAGCCGGTGATTTTCAGACAGCCGCTGCTGAGCATATTCCATACCGGGCTTTCCAAGCCGGTAGCCTGTTTGAACAAATAGTTTTGCTTGAAGAAATTATTGCTTCCGCTGTGCTCATTGATTAGATCTAAAGAGGAATCCTTCAGACTGCTCTGCGCCAAAAAGCCCAGAGGAAGATACGCTTCATTTTCCAGCAGATACACATCGCCATAGCCGTGAATAACGCTGAAATAGGGATTTTCCTCCAAATCTCCGTCCCGTTCAATGAGATATTTCAGATTCAAAAACAGGTTGGTAACCGGAGAGCTTTCCTCGTAGCAATAGCGGTTGTAGCTGTTGCGGGAGGCGCAGCCCAGCATTTCCGTAAACTCCGTTACCTTTACATTGGCAGAGCTGGAGAATAGGGAAATGCCGTTGTAACCGTTCAACGCGCCGTCATTAAGGGTCTGGGCGTGCGTAACCTCTGTGCGGTAGAAGTCGGAGTTTGCCTCACGCTCCTTCAAATAGCGCAGGATGGAGGCACTGTATTTTGTGCCGGAGGGGTAATTGGCTATATTGGTGGGGTTAAATCGGACGCCGAAGCTGACAAGGCTCAGTGCCGTTTCCATGAACAGGAACAGACACAACAGAACGGAGAAAAGTTGCCGCCGCATATGCACCCGTTTGAGATGGGAAAGCTCAGTGGCTTCTTCGGCCTTGGAAGCAGCAATATGGCGGTCTACAAGCGCGGCGATGAACAGTCCGAAATTGCCCGCAAGGAACACCAAATTGTAAATCAGGTAAATTGGATCGGTAAGCTCCTCGCTGCACAGGATGATGCCGGTTCCCAGCACTAAGGCAACGATGATCTGCCATAGCTTGAAGTCGTCCCGCAGCAGCCAAGCCCGGTATGCCATATACAGCAGCACGAAGCTGAAAAGGAAGCTGAAGCGGTAGGGGATCATATTGGTGAAGTGGAAGCCGTGCCATATATAGTCAAGCTGCCGAACAATGAAGCTCAGCATAAAGAAAATCAAAAGCGCGGCACAGCAGATGCGTTCTCTCAGCTTCACTCTGCGGGTGGTGAGAAACAGCAGCGCAAGGTAGATCGTTCCAACGCCGCAGAAAAGGTTGGGGAGTCCTTCCTTAAAGGAGGGGCGCAGCGTACCGCCCATGTTTCCCGCCACCTGACGCATACCGTCCAGAATCGCAAGAAAGGACTTATACAACGCGGTGAACCACAGACCAATCAGAGAAAGGAAGGAGCTATCTGCGGCTTGGGCCTCCTGAAATGCCTCCCACGCCTGTGTCGCGGAGAAAATCAATTCCGAATCAGCGATATTCAGAGAGAAGCCGTCCGGAAATACATTGATGCTGGAATAGGTGTTTTGCAGAGCTGCATATGCAGGCAGCTCCAGCGCGGCGGTCATGCCGATGGCAATCAGAGAAAACAGGGCAATCCGCCCTAAATCCCCGAAGAAGCGTTTGAATCCGGAAAAATTGGAAATCTCATAGCAAAGGAAGGCAAGCACTACAAATATACAGGTAAAGAATCCAATATAGTAGTTCGCCCACACGGACAGAAACAGGGAAAGAGTATACAGCACGAATTTCTTATCCCGCAGCAGCCGTACCGTTCCCAGTGCCACCAGCGGCAGCAGCGCGAAGGTATCCAGCCACATGATGTTCCATTGGTAGCCCAACACCCAAGCGCAAAGCCCGTAGGCACCGCCGAACACGCTGATGGAGCAGTCCTTTACATGGAACATTTCCTTCAGGAAAATAGCAAAAAACAGGCCGGCAAGCCCCAGCTTGATGGGGGAGAGCAGGGCGAAATATTCCAGTGTCAGGCTTTCGGGGATAAGGATACTGATCAGGTTCAAGGGGG
>CAZAOL010000001.1:0-36723 GCA_964486785.1 uncultured Oscillospiraceae bacterium | reverse complement strand
ATATATTCCACACGCCACACAGGGCGAACTGGTGCAGGGGCAGGGTCGGGAGCGTTAGCTCTCCTCCTTCTCCGCGTCCTTTTTCGCGGAGCGGGAGGCTGCGCTGTAGCTTCCCTCATAACGGGTGTAGTACCGGCGGTAGCCACGGTAGTAATAGTACCGCTTGCCATAGCGGCGGGCTTCGTCGGAGGTGCAGTTCAGCACCACGCCAAGGATTCGGGTATCCACGAAGCGGAACTGATCCAAGGCAGCACCCAGCGCATTGCGGTCGCAGTAGTTCTGACGAACCACCAGCAGAATACCGTCCACCAGCTTGGTGGCAACCAATGCGTCACTAACCTCGCCCACGGGGGGCAGGTCAAGGATAATATAGTCGTAGTTGGCCCGGAGCTGGGACAGCATCTTAAGCATCCGCTCGGAGCTGAGCAGCTCGATGGGGTTGGGTGGGTTACGTCCGGAGGAAACAACGTCGAAGGCACACTCTCCCTCGGAGTACTTCTGGATGGCCTCTTCCAAGGACACCTGACGGGTCAGGTAGTTGGACAGACCGGGCAGCTTCTTAATGGGGAGCTTGGCATTCAGAGAGGGACGGCGCATATCGCAGTCCACCAGCAGCACCCGCTTCTCAAGCTGTGCCATGGAGTACGCCAAATTGATGGCGGACAAGCTCTTGCCTTCGCCGGCCAAAGCACTGGACACGCCAACGATGTGGCAGTCCTGATCGTCCACAAAGCTGAACTGCAGCTTGGTACGCAGCAGCTTGTATGCCTCGGCAGCAGCGAAGCTGATGCCGGTACCCACAAGGACCGGTTTTTTATTCTCCGCAGAAACATTGCCGGTATGGTTGCTGTCCCGATAGTAGTAGCCGCCCTTGCTCTGATTGAGCATATCCGGCACGGATGCCAGCACGGGATGGCTGCAGGTCTGGGTAACATCCTCTTCTGTGCGGATGGTCACATCGAACAGCTCCCAAAGCACCACAGCGCCCATGGAAAGCACCAAGCCCACCAGGAAGCCCATGGCGGTATTCTTGGAATAGCTGGGGGAGCTGGGAGAGGTGGCAACCACCGCGTTGTCCACCACCTGCGCGGAGGTATTCTCAATGATATTGCTGATTCTGTCCGGCAGCACATAGGCAATGGCATCCGCCAGCTTCTTCGCCTGATAGGGATCCGGGCTGGTGACGACCACCTGGAAGATCTCCGTGGAATTGACGGAGGACGCGCTGATCATACCCTTCAGGGTAGCCGGACTCATATTCACATCGGCATAGTCGATAATGGCCAGCAGCGACTCACGGCTTTTCAGGATAACGATATAGGAATCTACCAGCTTCTGCCGGACACTCAGGTCGCCGGAAGAAAGCGCGACAGACATATCGTTCACGGAAACCGTATTATTGTTCACGTAGAACATAACGCCGGACTTATACTGGGGAGTGACCAGATAGTAAGTACCCAAGAAGGTAAGGATCGCGCAAAGGACGCTTACCACCACGATGATCCAGCTTTTCTTCAAAAGACCGGTGAGTAATTGACGAAGGTCAATCTCCTTGCCGGACGACTTATTTTTCTCGTTTTCATTCATAGCAAAATGCCTCCAAAAATCAGGCCTATCCGCACAAAAGGCTATACCTCCCATTGGATAGCTACATATATATTAACAATTTCGCATCACAATGTCAATAACAAATCGTCAGAATTTTCTCCACACCATTTTATCCACCACACCGGTATAGCTTTGGATCAGCTTGACCACCTTGGTAGACACATTTTCCTCGGTGTAATCCGGCACAGGGATGCCATGGAAGCCCTGCTGATGCAGAGAAACCGCCGTATCCACCGCCTGCAACAGACTGCGCCGGTCAATACCTGCCAGCACGAAGCAGGCCTTGTCCAACGCCTCCGGCCGTTCGGTGGAGGTGCGGATGCACACCGCCGGGAAGGGCTGCCCCACCGAGGTGTAGAAGCTGGACTCCTCCGGCAGCGTACCGGAATCGGACACCACCGCAAAGGCATGGAGCTGCAAGCAGTTGTAGTCCAAAAAGCCCAGCGGCTCATGGCAGATCACCCGGCTGTCCAGCTCGAAGCCGGTGGCCTCCAGCCGCTTTTTGGAGCGGGGATGGCAGGAATACAGCACCGGCATATCGTAACGCCGCGCCATTTCATTGATCGCGTCGAACAGAGAGCGGAAATTCTCTTCCGTGTCGATATTCTCCTCCCGGTGGGCGGAAAGCAGGATGTATTTCCCCTTCTCCAATCCCAGCCGCCGGTGGATATCGCTGGCACGAATCTTCTCCAGATTCCGGTGCAGCACCTCCGCCATAGGCGAGCCGGTAACGTAGGTGCGCTCCTTGGGCAGTCCGCAATCCGCCAAATACCGGCGGGCGTGCTCGGAATAGCACAGATTCACATCGGAGATAATGTCCACGATCCGGCGGTTGGTTTCCTCCGGCAGACACTCATCCTTGCAGCGGTTGCCCGCCTCCATATGGAAAATGGGGATGTGCAGCCGCTTGGCACCGATCACGGACAGGCAGGAGTTGGTATCTCCCAGCACCAGCACCGCGTCCGGACGAAGCCGCGCCATAAGCTGATAGCTTTTGGCGATGATATTGCCCATGGTTTCGCCCAGATCCGCCCCCACGGCATCCAGATACACCTCCGGGTCTTCCAATTCCAAGTCCCGGAAAAATACGCCGTTGAGGTTATAGTCGTAATTCTGACCGGTGTGGGCGAGCACGGTATCGAAGCAGGCTCTGCATTTGCGGATCACCTCAGACAGCCGGATGATTTCCGGCCGTGTGCCCACCACGATCAGCAGCTTCAGCTTGCCGTTATCCCGAAATTTTACCTTATCCATAATCTTACACCCGGGTCAGCAATTGTGCCGCCGACAAAACCTCTTCCGTAAAGAACAGCTCCGAGATCAGCACCGCGATCACCGCTACAAGGGCTGCCACCAGCAGCAACGCGGTGAGGATCTGGAATTTGTACCGCATCACAAACTTCACTAGCTGATTCTGGCTGTAGCTGAATCTGTGGCGGCGATGCTTATGCCGCCGGCTGTGGGATTGGGTGGTTTTTTCTTCAGACATGGAAACTACCTCTTTTCTAATCTAAACCGGCTCACCGAAGGTGTCCGGGCGGTCAGGATCAAAGGACTCGTTGGCCCACATGACGGTGACCAGATCATTTGTATCGCTGAGATTGATAATGTTATGGGTGTAGCCGGGAAGCATATGCACCGCCTCCGGCCTTTCGCCGTTTACATAAAACTCCAAGACTTCCTCCGAGCCGATTTGGCGCATCTGGATCAGGCCCTTACCTGCCACCACGATGAAAAATTCCCATTTGCTGTGGTGCCAGTGCTGCCCCTTGGTGATTCCGGGCTTGGAAATGTTCACGCTGAACTGTCCGCAGCCGTCAGTCTTCAAAAGCTCGGTAAAGCTGCCCCGGGCATCCTCGTTCTTTTTCAGAGGAAAGGCGACCTTCTCCTTGGGAAGATAGGAAAGGTAGGTGGAATACAGCTTTTTGGCAAAGGAATTTTCCGGGATCCGGGGCATCCGAAGGGTTTTCGGCTGGTCACGAAACTGCCCCAGCAGGTCTACGATCTCCCCCAGCGTCACCTTGTGGCTGGTGGGAACGCGGCAAAACCTTTCACCCGCCACGGGATTAAGCCCGTCGTAACCGCACCGGTGCTCTTTCCCCTCCAGCGCGTCCAAAAGCTCCGCCACCAGATCGTCGATATACACCAGCTCCAGCTCCACCTTGGGGTCGGAAACGGTGATGGGCAGGTCATTGGCGATGTTATGGCAGAAGGTGGCCACCGCGGAATTATAGTTAGGGCGGCACCATTTGCCGAACAGGTTGGGGAAGCGGTACACCAGCACCTTCGCTCCGGTTTCCTCGCCGTAGGCAAAGACAAGCTCCTCGCCCGCTTTCTTGCTCCTGCCGTAATCGCTGTCGTAGCGGCCGACGCAGGTGGCTTGCACAGAGGACGAGATCATCACCGGACAGGCATTGCCCTTGGCCCTCAGGGTATTTAATAAGGTAGCGGTGAAGCCGAAATTGCCCTCCATGAACGCGCTTTGCTCCTTGGGGCGGTTCACCCCGGCAAGATGGAGTACAAAGTCCGCCTTTTCGCAGTATTGGGGCAAAAGAGCGGGATCCGTGTCCAAATCATACTCCATGATCTGCCCGATGGAAAGGCTGCGGGTACGGTCCTTTCCGTCCCGGACGCTTTTCAGGGACTGCACCACATTCCTTCCCACGAAGCCCTTTGCTCCGGTGACCAGAATATTCATTCACTGCCCTCCCATGCCGCCAGCTCCTGACGGATATAATCCAGCGTCAGCAGCTTCTGCTTCACCTGCTCCACCGTAAGCTGAGCGGTGTTGGAGGAATGGAAGGCGGTCAGGTGGACCCGCGCCACGCTGCCTTCCTTGAAATATTTGTCATAGTTCAGACCACGCTTGTCGCAGGGCACACGGTAGAATTCTCCCAGATCCACGGCGTGCTCACATTCCTCGTCGGTCAGCAGGGTCTCATACAGCTTCTCGCCGTGACGGATGCCGATGGTGCGGATCTCATGTCCCGGGGCGAACAGCTCCGTGACCGCCTTGGCAAGGGTTTCGATGGTGCAGGCAGGTGCTTTTTGCACCAGAATGTCGCCGCTTTCGCCGTTTTCAAAGGCGAACAGCACCAGCTCCACCGCCTCCTCCAGACTCATAATGAAGCGAGTCATGGAGGGTTCTGTGACCGTGACAGGCTTGCCTGACTTGATCTGCTCGATCCACAGGGGCACAACACTGCCCCGGCTGCACAGCACGTTGCCGTAGCGGGTGCAGCAAATTTTTGTATTTTCCGCGTTGCGGCTTTTCGCAACGACCACCTTCTCCATCATCGCCTTGGAGGTGCCCATGGCATTGACGGGGTATGCCGCCTTGTCCGTAGACAGGCAGATCACACTTTTCACGCCCAGCTCAATGGCGGCGGTGAGCACATTGTCGGTGCCGATGATATTGGTCTTCACCGCCTCCATGGGGAAAAACTCACAGGAGGGGACCTGTTTCAAGGCAGCGGCATGGAATACATAATCCACGCCCCGCATGGCGTCCTTGATGGAGCTGATGTTTCGCACATCGCCGATGTAAAACCGCAGCTTGTCCGCCACCTCCGGCTGATTGGCCTGAAAAAAGTGGCGCATATCGTCCTGCTTCTTTTCATCCCGGGAGAATATCCGGATCTCTCCAATATCCGTATCCAAAAACCGATTCAGCACCGCGTTGCCGAAGCTGCCCGTGCCGCCGGTGATCAGCAGCGTCTTTCCACAAAAATCCGCCATTACAGAACCTTCTTTCCTTTCATTCTTTTACATTTCCGGTCAGGGAACTGCAGCAGTGCCTTCACCAGCAGATTCACCGCCAAGATCACCACGGAGACCACCGCCGCGCACTCTAGCTGTGCCTGTGCCTCAAAGCGGTTGATCAGCAACGCCAAGGGCTTGGTCAGCGGCCCCGCCAGCAACGATACAGCGGAAATGGTCATCATGCTGTTGACAAAGAAATAAGCAAGCATCTCCCGAATGGTGCCCCGGCACCGGGGCAGGAGGATATCCCGGAAAAACCGCGGTCCGCCAATACCCAGCGTAGCCGCCACCGCCTCCAAATTCCCGTCGATCTTGCCAAAGGCATTGTAGATCATCAGATAGGGGGAGGCAAAGAAGTGAACGATATTCACCATCACCAAAATCGCCAGTGTGCCGTACAGGGGTGTACTGCCGAAAAACAGGATGTACGCCAGACCCAGCACCACGCCGGGAACAGCAGCCACCGCCATGGAAATCAGGTGCAGATACCGGCTGCCCCGGGCACGGGAGCGGGCGGTGTAGTAAGCCGCCGCCACTGCCAGCGCGGTACCGATGACGGATACCAGCACCGCGATCACCACGGAGTTGAGCAAATAGTCGCCGCCGCCCATGCGGAAGGTCTTGGCGATGTTATCTAAGGTGAACACCATGTTCACAGGGTAGTTTTCCACGAAGGCCAGCAGAGCGAAGCAGCCGATGGGCAGAACACAGCCCAGAGAAAGCAGTCCGCTGTATACAAAGGCCAGCCGGTTTCCCCATTTTTTGCTTCGGATCGCTACGGGTCTTCTGACCGTGCCGGAGCTGCCGTCGTCCTTGGTCGCCCGGTCGATCAGGAAGGAAAGCACTGCGGGGATCAGCAGGATGCTTCCGTATACACAGCCCTTGCCGAAGTCAAGCTGTCCAATGACCTCCTGATACATCAGCATAGGCAAGGTCTTGAATTTTCCGCCCACCATCAGGGGCACGCCGTAGTCCGTAAAGGACAGGGTAAACACGGCAAACGCCACCGAGATCATGGGCTTGCGCAGATACGGCAGGGTGATGGCGGTGAACTGCCGCCATTTGGGGATCCCCAGCACCATTGCCGCCTCATAGGGGGTGCGGTCCATACCCTTAAGGATATCATGGATCATCAAAAACGCCACCGGCAGAGAATACAGCGTCGAGCCCCAAACGATGCCCGTCAGGCCGTAAACACCGCCAACCTCCCCGCCAAACAGGTGGGTCAGCAAACCGTTGTTGCCGCCCAGCAGCACCACGCCCATACCAATGGACACCGAGGGAATCAGCATCGGCAGGGTCACCAGCGTGGAAAACAGCCGTTTCCCCGCCATGTTCGTCCGCTCCAGACACCACGCAAGTAAGTACGCCAGCGCAATGGAGATCACCGTAGTCAGCCCGGAGGCCAGCACGGAATTGCCGATGATCTGCCACAGGGAGCTTTTTTGAAACACGGTTTGGATGCTCTGCGCGCTCATGCCGGAGAACATACTAATCAGCGGCAGTACGATCGCCACCGTAAAGATCCCCGCCAGCGCAATGGGAACCGCCCGCCAGCGGTTTTGCCCGCCGCCCATCAGGGTGTCCTCCTGTAGCGGTCTAAGGCTTCCAGCTTGGTATTTAGGTTATCCACCACAAATTCCTGCACAAAGGGTGTGGCGGGGTTTGCCACCAGCTCCTCAGGGGTGGCAAGCTGCTCGATCACGCCGTCCCGCATCACGATGATCCGGTCAGAAAGGGCGAAGGCCTCCTCCTGATCGTGGGTCACGTAGATCACCGTCAGCCCGAAATCCTCCTGGATCTGGCGGATCTGCTTACGCATCATCAGCCGGGTGGAGGCATCCAACGCCGACAGCGGCTCGTCAAAGAGAACGATGTCCGGGTGGAGCACCATGGTGCGGGCGATCGCCACCCGCTGCTGCTGACCGCCGGAAAGTTCCGCCGGCTTTTTGTCCTTCAGGCTCTCCAAGCCCATGCGCCGCAGGATGTCCATGGTCTTTTCCTGATAGTCCGGCACATGGTGTACCTTCAGGGAGTACGCCACATTCGTGAATACATCCATATTTTCAAACAGGGCATAGTTTTGAAACACAATGCCCATTTCCCGCTTGGAGGGGTGGGTGTGGGTAATGTCCACGCCGTCCTTCAGGATTTTCCCGGAGGTGGGGGGCAGGATGCCGATCAGCATCCGCAGCAAAGTGGTCTTGCCGCAGCCGGAGGAGCCGAGAATGGACAAAAACTCTCCCTTTCTCACCTGAAAGGAAACCCCTTTTACCACGGGGGTATCCTTTTGGTAGTCCTGTTTCAGGTCGATGATCTCTAATTTCATGTTTTCTTCCATGGGACGCTCCAATCAGTCGCTCCAAAGAGCAAGCAGATGCTCCTTTTGCTGGGCAGTATTGCCGCTCATATCACAGTAGGTGATATTGGCGGGGTAGTTTTCAACAACAAAGGTTCTATCCTTAAAAATCTGCTCCGGGAAAAATCTCGCGCAGTTTTCATAGGCGTAGGTACTGTAAAGGAAGTCGTAAACCGCCCGCACCGCGGGATTGTCCTCCTTGCCGGCGATTATCGCCTGCCCGTAGAGGGCGTAGGGCGAGCCTTCCTCAAAAAACAGCAGCTCCAGCTCCGCCCCCTCGTTGATGGCGGTGACGGCTGTGCCGGTGATGCTCAGTCCGATTGCCGCCTCCTGCTGGGTCAGGGCATTGATTGGCCCGGAGCCGGAGGAGGTAAATTGCAAAACATTTTCGGAAAGGGCGTCAAAATACTCCAGTGCCGCCTCTTCCCCGCGGGCGTTGACCATGGCAAGCAGGAACATATAGCCCGTGCCGGAGGTGGCGGGGTCGGGCATGGAGATCAGTCCCCGGTATTCCGGCTTTAGCAGGTCATCGTAGCAGGTAGGCTTTTCCAGACCGTACTTTTCCAGCACCGCCGGATTTACGATGATCGCGCCGCCGTTGCGGTACTCCGCCATATAATATTGGCTTTCCACGGTATCGTCGCAGAATACGGAGTAATCATAGTCAGACAGGTCTGCCAGCAGCCCCTCCGCCGCCAAACGCTGCAAATAGGTATATTCCAAATCGTAGGTAATGTCACAGGGAGTGCGCGCGCCCTCCGCCAAAAGACGGGCGGCATGGTTGCCGGTGGGCAGATACTCAATCACAATCCGGTACTGGGGAAATTCCTCCGCAAGCCGCTGCTGCATATATTCCAGCCGGTAGTCCTCCGCGCTGGCATAAATCACTACAGCCTCCCGGCTGCTGCACCCGGCAAAGGACAGAGCGGACAGAGAGAGAATTGTCGCCATGGCAAATGCCATTGCTCTTTTTTTATGAATTTTCATTGCCATGCCAGCTCCTTCCTTGCGCGGAATTTCTGCTTACTGTACTATGGATCTTTCTACTGAATCTCTATTTTTCAAACGAGGATTTTGTCGGAAATTTACTGTTAAGAGCGTCTAGCAGCTTCTCGATCGTCTGCGAATAGTTATCACATTCTGTATCATTGATGCAAATCAATTGATGCTTACCTTTTCGGATATCATCGCAAAGCGCATCGTCCGATTTCCCGATCTCATAATAGCAGCCTGTTCGGGGATCTCGGGGAACAAAATTGCCTGTACCCATATCATAAAAGCTCATGATGTACTGATTAACATCCAATACGCTTCTGGTTTTATGGAGGGATGTTTGGTGCAGCAAGTCCGGCTCTAATTCCCAAACCTTTTCATATGTGGATTTCAGCATAGGGGCCGGCATATGAAAATTCTGTATCATAGAAAAGCCATGGCTGCCCATCAGAGAATGATAAATGTTCTTAATCAACCATTTCCCGTATACTGGGGAATACCATTTCCTTAGGTTTTTCTTGATAACATCCTTCTTTTTGAAATGAGAATTCAGAAACGCAATGTCATTGCACAGAAAATGCTGAAAAGTATCGTTGACGATGGATGGAGTAAATTCAGATAAGATGGCACTGAATTTAGGAAGACCGTCCACGAAAAAATCCTCAGGCTGTACAGGGCTGTTCAGCAGCTCATCATCGTTAAAATAAACGAAATGTTCCGAAAGCTCAGGAATCCGGTGAAGGTTCAGCTCAATGGGGTTTGCGCTAAAGGTGGGCAAATACTCCTCAGGCATATAATCCCTGTGATGCACCAAACAAAGCTTGGGATGCTGGGTATCGAGAAACTCCGGGACTTGTCCGCAGGTGACCAGAAATATCCGATTCACCCATGGCGCATATTCCTCCACGGCGCGAAACCAATACTTAAACAGCCCGTAATCGCGGTATTGAACATCGTTTTCCCTGACAGGGATCCCGGTATACGCGGCTTTTTCCTTTTGCCACTGGATATCCGAGCCATCCACCCACGGGACAACAAAATCAATTTTCATATTATTCTTCCTTAATACTAATTAATGCTTCATAAAGTCGATGATCATTTTTATATTCAGTCCCTTCAGCATAAGCCTATTGTTGGGACGAATCGCTTTAATAATAAAGCCGACGCCAATATTTGTAAACATTTGCGTAAGCAGAGATGCAACCGCCGCGCCCTTGATGCCCCAAACCGGAATCAAGCAGGAATTTAAAACCACATTGGCCAATGCGCCAAACAGATTGATCATCCACAAATAAGACTGTTTTCCCTCAGCCAGAATCCAAACATTTCGGACGCTGCCCAGATAAGAAAAGGTTGTATACCAGACCACGATCCGCAATGTATCCACAGTTTCCCCATATGCGCTGCCGTACAGGATGCCCACAATGAAATCGGAAAAAAGTGTAATGACCACACATTGTAATAATGCCAAGTAGAAGACAACGGAATATAGCGCGCTCACATTATTCTCAAATTTCGCTTCTCCCACTTTTTTGCTTTGCAAAATGGACGGTCTGGCGGAATCGATGATTGCAATAAACACAAACGCCGACATAGAAGAACAGGTTACTGCGGCAGAATAGTAGCCCACCGCCGCCTCATCCAGCATCAACTTGAGCATAATCTTGTCCGTTTGGGCAAAAACCGTGACCATCATCCCGGAGAGGATGTAGTGCTTGCTTCTACCAAACATTTCCTTGGCCCGAGTCCAGGAAACGCTCAACCGCTGGGGAGACAGTTTATGGTACATCACCAGCAGTGTCATAGCAATGATGCCAAAGTCCACCGCCTGAGAAATGGCAAACCAGTAAATATGGCTGCCGGAAATCAGCAGGATGATCTTGTACGCCGAAACGACGGCATAGGACACCAGCATGGCTATAGCGGTATACTTAGACAGGAGCTTTGCCTGAAACCAATACTGGATCATTTCCAGGCTCTGAAAGATCAGCTGCACGCTATACAGCACGCACACTACTATCGTTTCGGTCTCTCCCGGGGCAACCAGAGCGGAAAACGCACCGATCCCACCGATGCACGCCACGCCGGAAATCAGGCTCATAACCAATGCCGTCCCCAGTGTCTGCCCTTCCTTTTCCGGTGTATTGATGATCTCCTGAACTAAGGTAGAATTCAGTCCCAACTGCATCACCGGCACAAAAAACGCCACAATAGATGCCGCATAGCTGATCAGTCCATAGTTAGATGGGCCGAGATAGCGAGCCGACAGCATGGTGACCACCAGGCCCAACATAGCCTGAGCGATCTTGCAGCCGATGATCCATCCGGCATTTTTCAACACCTTGTTGTTCCCTATGCTCACTGTTTCTTACTCCTCTAATCCGTAAAGCCGGATATATTCCCGAAAGCGATCCCCTTCGTCAAAGCCCTTTGCCCATTGGACGCAGGCCTCTTTCGTATAGGAGCGCTCCAGGCAGCAGCGCAGGATTTCTTTCTCCAGCGCATCGATGTCATTCTTGGGGACTACGCAGCCACAACTGCCCAGCATCTCTCCGCAGCCGCCGGTAGCAAAGGCGACCACAGGCGTGCCGCAAGCAATGGACTCCATGTGGGTGGTGGGATAATTTTCTTCTCTGGTGGGATTGACGAACACATCCGCCGCGGAATAAATTTCCGCCAGCTCCACCTGATCTTGGGTGCGGTGGATGGAAATGATATTCTTCGGCAATTGTTTGTCCACCTGATTATTGGTGCCCACCAGCACGATTTGGAAGCGGTCGTCCAACCGCCTCGCCAGTTCACAGAACACGTCCAAGCCCTTTCGCCTGCCCCAGCCGAAGGCAACACCCAAAACAAGGTGCTTGTCCTTCAGCGCGTATTTCTCCCGAAAATCACTTTCTCTGGGATAGAACACGGAAAGGTCGATGCCATTGTTGATAACGCGGACCCCGTAATTATATAAAAAAGATTCCTTTACCCGGTCTGCCAGCCACTGAGATGGCGTGACGATTGTCAAATCCAGACCGGCAAAAGCCTTCTTCTTGCTTTCGTATAAATATTTGCTTCTATCAAAAAACCAGCTATAGCTGCCCCGCTGCGGACATTTTTCGCAACCGGTCTTCCACCGTTGGCAGCCTACCATATCGAAATGCGGGCAATAGCCGGTAAATGCCCAGCAATCATGAAAGGTCCAGTAGACCTTTATCTTCTTCTCCTTCAAATAGGAAAACAGCATTTCCAAATGCACATTGTGTCCGTGCAGATTGTGTAAATGTACGATGGTTGGTTTGATTTCCTCCAGCAGGGCCAGTAACCTTTTGGTCGCCCCCCGGGAATTAAAGCCGTAGTTTCCGAAAATTCTGGAGCGCAGAGTCTGCAACCTGATTTCCTTAGAGCGCATATACCGCCGCCCCAGGGGATAGTCACCGTTTCCGGCGGCATAGAAGATGTAGTTTTCCACACTCCGCTCCGTCAGCAGCTTACTGACGGAAACGCAGATCTTCCCGGTGCTGCCGCTTCCGCAGGTCACGTTGATTTGTGCGATTCGCTCCATGGCAGCCTTTCCTCCGTCTGTGGGTCATTTAATTGGGATCAGTGTATTCTCCCGTTTCTGCACCAGAATCGTATTGTCCGGAACATCCCCGGTGACCACGCTTCCCGCGGCAATTACACAGTTCTTGCCGATATTCACGCCTCGAAGAATGATGGCGTTGGCACCGATCCATGCGCCTTCTCCGATATTTACCGGAGCGTATAGATATGCCCTTGCCCCCATGCCGTCCTTGTGACGGAAGTCATGGTCGTGATCGTAGACCACCACACCGGGGCCGAATTCCACGCCCGCGCCGATATTGATCTCGTGACGGCAGACAAACAGGCACTTGCTGTTGATGCGGCAGCTATCGCCAATCGTCAACCGTCCACCGGCAACGGCGCAAAGCTTCGTACCGGAATGGGCTCTGATTCGCTTCCCCAGCTTCAGAGTGGATTTTCTGTCCAGCCGGATGTCCACATTGGGAGAAAACCGCTCAATACAGTAAAAATGAAAGGACTTGAAATGAAAGCATTTCATAACGGCGAACCGGACGAGGGAATAGGCCGTTGAAATCAAATTTCCCAGCAGTCTTCTCATAGGACCTCCTGTAAAATCAATTTCCGTCCCTCCCTCTCGAAATAGGGAGGGACGGAAACCGTAGGTAGTTACAATTGCGCCGGATGCCAAATGGAAGGCAGATCACCTTCTCATTGGGACATCCTTATGCGTTAAAATCCAGGCTTTCGAGCCGGTGTGAGATTACTCGATGACCAGCTTACCGTCAGCGCCGAAGTAGTAGTAGCCAGCGGTAAGGCCAGTGCCCTCTACGCGGGCAGCGGACAGGTACTGAGTCTTATTGGTGATGTACTTGTGGTAGTCACCGATGAAGTAGAAGTCGCCGTTAGCATCCTGAATCAGCTGATAAGCCTTCGCCTTCGTGCCATTGACATAGAAGAATCCGTCAGCATTAGCACCGTTCTTGATGATCATCTTGCCGTCAGCACCGAATTCATAGTAACCAGCCTGCAAGCCGGTGCCTTCCAGACGGGCGGAGGACAGATACTGAGTCTTATTAGTGATGTACTTGTGGTAGTCACCGATGAAGTAGAAATCGCCGTTAGCATCCTGAATCAGCTGATAAGCCTTCGCCTTCGTGCCATTGACATAGAAGAATCCGTCAGCATTAGCACCGTTCTTGATGATCATCTTGCCATCCGCGCCGAATTCATAGTATCCGGCGGAGAATCCAGTGCCTTCCAGACGGGCGGAGGACAGGTACTGAGTCTTATTGGTGATGTACTTGTGATAGTCACCGATGAAGTAGAAATCGCCGTTGTCGTCCTGAATCAGCTGATAAGCCTTCTGCTTAGCACCATTGATGTAGAAGTAACCATCGGCATCAGCGCCGTGCTTGATGACCAGCTTTCCGTCAGCATCAAAGGTGTAGTAGCCCTGAGCGATTGCAGTGCCGTCGGACCAAGTCAGACCGTTGGTGGTCTTGACATAACGGGTAGTATTCGTCACGACACAAGCGTTGTCGTTGACATAGTAATAGTTGCCCTCAAACTTCACCAGGCCCAGATAAGGAATCTTCTCGCCTTCCTTATAATAAACGCCATCGTACAAACCGTCCAGCATGCAGATCAGAACACCATCATCGCCAAACATGTAGTATCTCAGATCGCCCGCGTAACGGGAGGAGTCGATTGCGTGGATGCCGGTAAAGGCATAGCCCTTGTAAATGTAGTAGGTATTGCCCTTAATGGTAGTCCAGCCATTGGGAGCCAGCTTTCCTGCCCAATAGTACTTAATACCATCCTCGGTCACAACCAAATCGCCGGTGACCAGCTTGTAATCCTCGAACTCATAGATATGACCGTCAACATTGGCGACACCATTGTAGGCCTTATAAGTAGTTCTGGAGAAGAAGTAGTAATAGCCGTCGATGTAGTTCCAACCGGAAGCAAACTCGCCGAGCTGCACATAGTACAGCGCATCGTCAATGGTCATCAGACCGGTGTATGCGCCGGTGCTGATGCCGTCGTCGCCCAAATCATAGTAGATGCCGTCGATTAGCTGCACGCCGGTGAGCTTCACGCCGTCAACATAGTAGCTCTCGCCAATCCAGCCGGCAGCGGCTACACCGTCCACATAGAGAACACCGTTCTCCTCGCCGTTGAACTTTTCGCCGCAGGCGCAGCCGTAAACGCCGTCAACCAGCTCATAGCTGTGGCCGGTGGCATAGACAGTGCCCCAATGAATCACAGAGTTACACTTGGTGCAGGTCACACGGTCAGTGTAGCCATTCTCGGTGCAGGTGGCATCCACGCTCTCAGTGACCCAAGTGTCCTTGTAATCCTCATGGACATGCCAGTACAGACCGGAACTCTTCAGGTTGCCGATACCGGTATTCAGCTCGGTAGTCAGGGATGCCTTCATATTGGAGAAGCCGGGGACATAAGCCGCGTCTTCAACGGTGTAGCCATCAACATAGGAAACGGAACCGGCCCAAATCTTGTAGTTGAAGGTCAGAACGGGAGTACAAGCTCCACCGCCGTTCACGCCATTCCACTGATCGATAGCGGAAATACCGGTGCGTTCCGCATTCCAGTACCACATACGGGCAGGAATCGTAGCCAGCGTAGCCGCGCCGGTCAAATCGGATTTGCCGGTGCGCTCAACCGTAATGGTCAGGGTGCGGGCAGCCTCATCCACGGAGGTGGTGGCAGTAAAGCCATTGAGGACCGTCAGACCCTCGGTCTCAAACTCAAAGGCACTGCCGAGATGGATCGTGGTGGAAACACTTTGAATCTTCTCCACCTGATCCACATTCAGGAACATATTGTAGATAGAACCGCTCAGGATATTGCCTTCGGTAGAAGCACTGCCGGTCAGTGTCACAGTAGGATAATCCGTACCCGCCGCGATTGTGATCTGCTTGGTGATCTTGGTGTAGTTGCCGGTGTTATCCGCAACCTCAAAGGTGATATCATGCACGCCGTCAGGCAGCGTAACCGCGCTGGAGGACATAATGCCGTTGACAACATTGGTAGCGACCTTCTGGCCGTCCACGTACACCTGTGCCGTGGTCAGATCCAAGCCTGTGGCGTTGGCAGCCGCATGGGAATAATCCTCCGCGATAGCGGCATTCACAGTGATCTGGTTGAAAGCGAGGGTGTTGTTGTTCAGGGTCGCGCTGGTCAGGCCGTCAGCGGAGTAGACCTTCATATCGGAGATGACAGGAGCATCCCGGTCGGGGGTAACATCGCCGTAATCCAGAGTGATGTCGTCAATGTAGAAGGTCATGTTCTCACAGCCGGTGTAAGAGGAGGAGGCGATGAACTGAATGAATGCGGGGAAGTAATCTCCGCTTGCACCCTTGTTGTTGGTGGCAGAGCCATACTCAAGGGAGGAGAAGTAATCGCCGCCACAGCCAGCCGTGTTGGTGTCAAAGAAGTCCACATAGACATACGCCCAACCTGCCTCAGGAATCGTCGCGCTGGTCAGCTTGGAGAAGCCCTTGGACACATACTGGTAAGTAAGGTACAGGTAGTTGCCGTTCTTGGTGCCGTTGTTATCAAAGGTATAGCACAGACGGGCACACATACCCACCGCTTCCTCGGGGATGTACATCCACATACCGAGCCGGGTACCGAGAACACCGTTTTCTACATCGCGGTAGACCATGGTATCGCCCAGGTAGTACAGATACATATACATCCAGTTACCGAAGGACTCAGACTGGGTGTAGTCGATATTGACCGCCAGCGACTTGTCGCCGGTCTTGGCATACTCGTCGGAGATGTAGGAATTCGTAACCAAGCCATCTTCGATGCCGTTGCTGCTGTTGGGGACATCATTCAGGGTCTTATCGGAGAACGCATCCTTGGCGACATTGAAATCCGTGGTCCAATTGGACGCATCACCGTCTTCGAAATCGACCAGAACCGTGGATTCCTTACCGAACTTGTAGTACACGGAGGTGGATGCAATATCCGCGTACTTGTAGGTTGCGGTAACAGTAACGCCCGCCTTGCCGGAGGCTTCCGGTGCGGCGGTGAACATCGCGCCATCCACCGCAGCCGCGTCATTATCAGACAGGGTGATGTCCAGCGCGTCCACGCCGAGATAGACATCGTTCAGGCCGTAGGTCGCGCTTACGGACAGCGCGGTAGTCTTTCCGTAGGGGATGCTCTTCTCTTCCGCGTCGAAAGCGATGGCATCAGGATCGACCACAGCGAAGGTCACCGAACCGATTGTTTCTTCATTGTAGACCATTTCCGCGGTCACTTCGCCGGTGGTGCCGTTGGAAGTGAACACGCCGTTTTCAATCGTACCGAACTGGTCATCAGCAAGACGCCAAGCCACATCTGCAGGAATTTCCGCAGCGCCGCCTGCCGCATCCGCGCCGATAGCATCGATTGTTACCTGAGAATAAGGTGCATAGTACTGGTAGCCCGTGCTCAGGTTGGCATGGTCAAAGGTTCCGTCCGCAACAGCGGTGGAAATGACCATCAGGGTGTTGGAAACAGAGCGAACCGCGCCGTCGCAGCAGGAGTTGCGGACCACGATCTCGTCGGTGCCCTCCAGCTTGGCAGCATAGGTGGCAGATCCGCCGCCGTCCAGCTCAACCGCAGCAACACAGCCCAGCTCCAGCATGACCTGAGCCTGCTCCACCAGCGTCAAACCGATGGAGAAGGGAGCCTGGTTGCCGTCAGCCTGCATCAGGATGACGTTGCCGTCCGCGGTAACACCCACGGTAGAACGGGGATACTTGTTGGTATCGTTGGTGGCGACGACCTCGCCATCCCAAACCAGCATAGTCCAGCCGCCCACAGCCTCTTGGACATCGTCAGCGTAATTGCTGAAAGTACCCTTCTGGCCAATCATAGCGGTGCCGTCCTTCAAAACCGCGAAGAACGGATAGCTGTTACCGGCAGAATTGCCGTTGATGTTCACGCCCTCCATTACGAAGCCGCCGGTAGGCTGACCGGTGGAAACGTTGTAATAGGAAGCGTTCACGCTGGCTACAACATTGTAGCCCCGCTTTTCGGTGGCGGCATTGGCCTGCTCAACAACAGTGGCCTTGCCCCACACACCGGTGTTATCGTTGTCGTGGTAGTTTGCCTTCACCTGAACATCAGGATTGGTGGCAACCTCCGCATTGACAACGAAGTACCGCACCCGGTCACCGTTCTTATCCAGAACAGTCACTTCGGTTTCGGTAACGCCGGGAGCCAAAGCGGATTCCTTCTGAGAAACCAGTGTCATGCTGCTGGGCACGGTAACCGCGGCCAGAGAGGACACGGGAATCAGTCCCAGAACCATCACGAGCACCAGGAACGCAGAAAGGAGCTTGATAAGCTTGCTTTGATTCATCTTTTGTTTTCCTCCTTAAAAATTTTCTATTACAGCCGGTCTCCCGGCGAAATAGCCTTAAAATGCAGCCCCAAAACCACGCTGTCATTGCGAGGAGCGCAGCGACGTGGCAATCTCCTTCAAAAACTCTGTCATTGCGAGGAGCGCAGCGACGTGGCAATCTCCTACGCCGGAGGGGTCATCCCCTCCCCCTTAGGTAGGGGAGATTCTAAATCCATCCGCAAAGCGGACACCATCATTTTGCATTTCAAAAAAACTCTCTCTGCGGCACAGCCGCAAGGCCTTCCACTCTACACAAGCTCTTCCCAAAACGCAATATACGGATAAATGTTCAGGCTGTCCGTATGGGAAGCTTTATAGAAGAAATACACCCCGAAGAACAGGAAAATCACTACCCGGATCACCGTCAGATACTGCCGGTTCAGCTTGGTACACCGGTTGGTTACCTTGGGAATCAGTATTGGAATAAAAATCAGGAAATAATAGTTCAGCCGCATGACCAGGGGGCTCAGCGGCGTAAACAACTGCAACAGCACCGCCAGTGCCAGCAAATTTCGCAGCATCCGGGTGGTTTCATCGATTTCCTCCTCATCCGGGATCAGGAAGGAATACGCCAGCAGCAGCGACAGCAGCATAATCATGGTGTACGCGCCGGTCTGGGTGATCTCATAGTCTGCGTACTCACCGCCCAGCAAGGATGCCGCAATCTGAATCACCGAGGCGAAAATGCTCTGGCTAAAGAGCAGTACAAACGCGAAAATCGGTATCAGCCAAAGCAAGTCCCGGGGACGCAGCCGCGCGCGGCACACCGGATAAATCAGCAGCAGCATAAACGCGGAGTGGTGCATCAGGATTGCCAGCAGCGTAATCAACAGGAATTTCACCAGCTTCCTGTCCTTGGCGTAGTAAAACGCCGGAACACCCAAGGCAATGGCAAGCATTTGACGCACGCCGGAAAAGCCCATCATGAACACCGGGAAGGTCAGAAACAGCACCATGCTGGTCAGCGGCCCCTCGGATTCCTTATAATAGAAATATCCCAGCGGTATCACACACAGAGCCGCCACCACGCCCAAAAACAACTGAGGCGGAAGCCATTTAAGCACCAGCGTCAGCAGGTAATAGCCCAAATCCGACCGTCCGGAAGACAGCAGCTCAGTTAAGGTGGTCTGCTGCATCTGCTCAAAATGATACAGATACCGCACTGTGTCCGAGCCGATCGTTTCATGTCGCAGTGCCAGCAGCAGAAAGTAGATGGCAAAAAACACGGCAACCGCAATATTCTTTTTTTCCGTGGCGCGGCTTACCTGAACTCTGTACCGCCAATATATCAGCGAAAACAGCACAGGTGTCAGCACCATCAAGTAATAAGGAAGCATGTCAATCTCTACCCTCTGCCAGCAATCAAAACTCACCTAATACGGAGATGATATATCTTTTTCAGCACATTTCTGCATTTCCCCCAAAGCAGCCCCAGCCGGATACGCGTTATATCCCACCAGCTCAGCACCTTGGCTTCCTTGCCTACTCTTACGCACTCCTCCACCGCGTCCTTGCAGTCATGTCTGGCGTGGCGCAGGGCAAACAGCCGCAGAAGCGGATACTCCCGGCTGCTCATAGCCGCCATGGTAGGCGCGATCAAAACGCTCATGGCGTAGGAGTCTCTCAAAAGCAGATCCCGGCGGGTTTTGGAGGTCTGTGCCCCATGGAGCCGGTACATCACATGGTAATGCTTCGGCTGGCAGATCAGGCTGTAGCCGCCGCTGAAGATCCGATACCACATCAGCGCGTCCTGATTGTACCGAAGATCCTCCTCAAAACAGCCACATTCCTCAAAGGCCGCCTTGGGGATCAGCGTACAGCAGGCATTGAGCATACCGTGCTTCAGGATGCTGTGGATCACCTCGACACCGGAATACACCCGGTTTTCCTCGAAGGGATAGTCCATATTCCGCAGCCTGCGTCCCTGAGCATCAATATAATACGCGCCGCACATGGCAACGCACTTAGGGTCTGCCCCCATAGCCGCCAAATACGCCACGGAACCGGCAACCTTCTCCAGCTCATACCCGTCGTCATGGGAAAGCCACGAAAAGTATTCCCCCTCCATATGGCGGATACCCCAGTTCAGGGCAGAGGAAACGCCGCCGTTTTCCTTGGAGAAATAGCGGATCTTTTCCCCGTAGCTCAGAGCCACACGCTCCGTAGCACCGTCATCGCAGGAGCCGTCGTTGACCACGATTACCTCCACATTGGGGTAGGTCTGCGCCAACGCGCAGTCGATGGCCTGCTTTAAGTAGTTCGCTCCATTATATACCGGTATCACAATGGATACCTTTGGCATAAATTCTGCTTCCATCCGAAGCCTCCTACATATCTCCTGAAAACCCTGTTATTGTTATGAAAGAACCCTTGTAGACCGGCGTCCCCGACGGTCCTTGCCGTGAGCAGTGCCGGAGAGGTTCTGTCAAACATTCCTCTGAGGAAGCACGAACTTCTCTCCCAACGTGTAATCAAAGGAATCCGGGTTGAATTCCATATACCCGCTCCACGGGAAGAAGGTGATCTCGCCAAAGAGGATCTGCCCCTCAAGGTTATACAAATCGATCCGTGCCGCCGGGAAATCCGCCGACAGCGTTTCCGCGATTTCCAGCATCTGATCCAGCTTCTCCGGCTTGGGGATATCCGGATCCGCGGAGGAATGACCGATCACCACCGGCAGCTTGTTCCACCCGGCGTCATAGACCACATGGCAGTAGTGCTCCGTGCCCCGGCCGTCCACGCAAATGATGTATTCCGGCTTGCCGCCGAAGCACAAGATTTTGTAATCTCTCAAAGAGCCGTCCGTCTGGGTGGAATCGTGGAGATACCGCTCGGCAATCACCACCGGCTTTTCCCCTGTGCGGTAGACCCACTCCCGTCCGGCGGAGCTGCCGCTTTGGGCGTAGAACGCCCGCACCTGCTCCTTGACCTGCTCCAGATCCAGAGCCTGCTTGTCCTTCACCAGCAGATTGGTGCTGCTGCCGTTGCTCAGCTTCAGCACAAATTCCTGAGGAAGTCCCTCAAGGGTAACATCCTCCGCCGTGGGGAACACCGCGTACAGGTCGTTGAGGATATGCCCCAGCCCCTTACCTTCCACATAGGCACGCACCTGATATTTGTCGGCGCATTGCTGCATCAGGGGATTGCGGTAGTACAGCTTGAACCACTGCATTTTCTCGGTGTACCGCTTGGGGTCTTTCAGATTCAGCCTGCGGTGATGCTTCACAAAATATTGTATGGAAAGCATCTGCTTGTCGGGAATAAAACGCATCGCCCGAAGGATACGGAATCTCATTCTTTTGTTGCGAAAAATTTTTTTGTAAAAATTCATGCGTACTCCTTCACGGGAAGCCCAATCAGCTCCTCCGCCGCCGCCACATACCGGGCGGCCACCTCCCGGCGGTCGAATTCCCGAATCATTTTCTCTCTGCCAAGCTGACCCATCCGGAGCTGCTCCTCCCGGCTTAGAGAGAGGAAGCGTTCCAGCTTTTCGATCAGATCCTTGGCATCGCGCTCTTTCACAAGATAGCCGTTGACCCCGTCCTCCACCGCCTCACGGCAGCCGGGACGGTCGGTGGTGATCAAAGCCCGGCAGGAAGCGGCACTTTCCAGCAGTACATTGCTCATGCCCTCCGGGTAGAAGGTGGGATGCACCACACAATGCACCTGCCGCAGCACTACCCGCACATCGGTTTGCAGTCCGTGGTAGTGTATCAGCCCCTCATCATGGAGCTGTGCCATCCGGCCTTCATAATATTCATCCCCGAAGCCGCAGACATGGAAGCGGGTGTTGGGGTATTTTTCCTTTATGTATCGGGCGGCCTCCAAAAATTCCTCGATGCCCTTTTCCTTGCGGATTCGGGAAATGAAGCCGAATTCCAACGTGCCGGTGTCCGGGTAGGGCTGGGGACAGAATTTGTCTAAGTTCACGCCGGAGCCGGCAATCAGCTCGCCCTTATCCGCCGCCAGCTTGTGTTCCTGAAAAAAGGCCATATTTTGGGCATTTTGGAAGAACACCTTGGAGATTTTCCGAAAACCGGCGCGGTACAGCAGCAGTGCCAGCTTCCGCATGACACCCTTGCTTTCCAGCGCGGTGCCCAAACCGGTGATGGTGGCCAAATACGGCACGCCCATAGAAGCCGCCGCCATGCCCCCGTAAACATTGGGCTTGATGGTGTAGGTCATCACCATATCCGCCCCGGTATCCCGGATCATTTTCCGGTAGGTACGCAGCAGAGCCAGATCGTGCACCGGATCTGTGGAATCCTTGTTCATAGGCGTTACCAAAATCTCCGCGCCCACTGCCCGAATCTGATCTAGCCGCTGACCCTGAGGCACGGACACTACCACCCGGTAGCCCGCCTCCACCAGTGCCGCCACCACCTCAAGACGGAAGTTCAAAATGGTGGTTTCCTTATTTACCAATATTAAGATCGTTTTCGACCCCATATTATCTACCTTCCAAGCCCTCTTGAATAACTTGCCAAAGCCGATCCCCGCAGCCCTCGCCCACAAAGCTGTTGTGGGGCGTGACAACAACGCCCTCCGTGTCCCAAAGGGGACTGTCCGGCGGCAGAGGTTCTTCTTCAAATACATCCAGCACCGCCTGCAGCCGCTTGCTTTGCAGCTCCGCCAGCAGCGCCCGAGTGTCCACCACCGCTCCACGGGCGATGTTTACCACCACCGCGCCATCGGGCAGGGCGGCAAGAATGTTTTCATCTATCAAATACCTTGTCTGCTCCGTCAACGGAAGGCAAAGCACAAGAATATCCGCCTGCGCCGCAGCGTCCGTCAGACGCTCCAGCGGTAAAACGCTATCAAAGCCGGGCTTTTCCTCCGGCAGAATATCCACCCCGGTGACCCGGCAGCCAAAGGCGGCAAACCGCTTGGCGCACTCCGTGCCCACACTGCCGCAGCCTACGATACACACCCGCTTGCCGCTCAGCTCCCGCAGGGAACGCTGCTTTTGCCAAAGATGGGCTCTTTGCTGCCGCGCCGCCGTTTCCAAGCCCTTGTATAGCTGCAGCACACCGCCCACGGCATACTCCGCCATAGGGATGCTGTACACCCCCCGGGCATTTCGCACGGTGATCCCTCTGCCCGTCAAATGCTCCAGCGGCACCCGGTCAAAGCCCGCGCTGGTAAGCTGCACATACCGCAAGGCGGTAAAATCCTCCGCGTCATGGTGCATAAACAAGCCGTTGCAGATAACACCCTCTATTTTTTCACAGGGCAGGGGCAAGGCATCTGCCTCCTGCTGCAAAAACCAGACCTCATGCCCCGCGGCGGTCAGACTGTCCAGCCGCTCCTGAGAGAGCTGCGCCGCGCCGGTGACCAAAAGTCTCATGATGATTTCCTCCTGTGCCCCGGGTTCAGCCTTCCTTGATCTTTTGAACGATTTGGCAAACCTGCTTTCGGTTTTCCTCAAACAGCTCCGGATGGACGGCGCACTCCGCCTCAAACCGGCGAATGTCGGCAACGCCCTTGCAGAAAATATCCCGAACCTGCTCCAAATCCGCAATAAGCTTGGCATTGCAGAAGCTTCTGGACAGGATGGCGCAGGTAGAGCCTAAGCGGTAATGCTCCCGAATCACATACTCCGACGGCAGCATTCCCTTTCCCAGCGACGCGATGCCGCCGAAGCCGTAGGGGATTCCCTTGCTTTGGAATTTTTCGCAAAGCCGGTCCACCGTGCCGTCCGCCAAAGGCTCAAACATAAATTTTTGACGATAACCAAGGCTCAAATCGTTCAGACCTACGAAAATCTCGTCAATGCCCTCCAGTGCCAAAATCTCGTCAATGCAGTCCACCGCCTCCGGGGTTTCCACCAGCGGCAGGGTGATCGCTCTTCCGTCCACCAGCTCCACAAAGCGGCGAACCTCCTCCACCGTCTTAAAATACGGCAGCATGATGACATCCGCGCCCCGGGCTATGATCCCCTCAATTTCTTCCTCGGAGGAAGTATATTCCGCCGTGGCCTCATGAATGGGATTGCACCGGACCATAAGCTGCGCCGTAGTGACGGCCTTACGGACAGCGGCCACATCCTCAAGGGTATGCCCGGACTGTACGGTGTCCATGCCGCCCTGACGCTGAGCCTTTCCGATATATTCCATGTCCACAAAAATCCGATCCACGCCCGCGCTTTGGGCGATTTCGGCAATCGCCGGACTTTCTGTGATATACATCAGCTTAAGAGACATTATGCCCCTCCTTATTTGTGCTGCTCCTCTTTTTCCACGGTAGCACCCACATTGTTATTGTTGGCGTTGGTAAACACCCGGCCCACGGTCAGGAACAGGATCTTCAAATCCAGCCACGGGGACATATTTTCTCCATACCAGATGTTCATCTCGATACGCTTGGGCCACAGAACCTCCTTGCGGCCGTTGACCTGCGCCCAGCCGGTGATACCGGGGCGCACCTGAAACATTTGGAGCTGCCTTTCGGTGTATTCCTCAATGGGCCACGGATGGTAGGTCAGGGGCGGACGGGGGCCTACGAAGCTCATATCTCCCCGAAGAATGTTAAAAAACTGGGGCAGCTCATCTAAGCTGGTGGCGCGGAGGATTCTGCCCACCTTGGTGACACGCTCGTCACCCTTGCCGGAATACACGCCACTGCCCATATGCTCCGCGTCCACGCACATACTGCGGAACTTGATCATATCAAATTCTTTTCCGTGAAGTCCCAGCCGTCTTTGCCGGAACAGCACCGGTCCGGGAGAATCCAGCTTGACCAGAAGCGCGATCACCAGCATAGGCAGTGCCAGCACCGCCAGCCCCACCGCAGCCATCACAATATCAAGCAGTCTTTTTATATATTTTTTATACACGTGCTGTTCTCTCCATCCTGTTATCGGGAGCTATGCCCATAATTCCCGATAATAATCCTATCGTAAAAGAATCATACCACATTCCAACGGGCTTTGCAAGGCTTTTACGGCAAGAAAATAAATCTAATATGAAAAGAGCGTGTCCGAAAACACGCTCTAATCCTATAAAATTGGAAGCTTTTGTAAATCCCACGCCCCACGCCTCTCATGGGAATTGACAATTGACAGTTGAAAGCTTTTGCGCCACTCATTTTTGTGTCATTGCGAGGGCAACGTGACCGTGGCAATCCCCCACGTCTTCCTCCGCGCCCTTAGCCCCCGCTTTTTAAGAGAGGGGCAAGGCTATGCCTGGCGTAGGGCGCGGTCATGCCCCCGCATATTAGTGATGAAACAGCCGCACGCCGGTGAACACCATGGCGATTCCCCGCTCATCGCAGGAGCGGATCACCAGATCGTCCCGAATAGAGCCGCCGGGCTGGGCGATATAGCTTACACCGGAAGCCGCCGCCCGCTTGATATTGTCGCAGAAGGGGAAGAAGGCATCCGAGCCCAGCGACACACCGGTGATCCCATCCAAATACGTCCGTTTTTCCTCCGGGGTCAGGGGCTGGGGACGGCTGGTGAAATAGCTCTGCCAGATCCCCTCAGCGCATACATCCTCCTCGTTGCCGTTGATGTAGCCATCGATCACATTGTCCCGGTCCGGACGGCCCAGCTCACTGCGGAAGGGCAGTGCCAGCACCTTGGGATGCTGACGCAGAAACCAGGTATCCGCCTTTGTGCCCGCCAGACGGGTGCAGTGGATCCGGGACTGCTGCCCCGCGCCCACGCCGATGGCCTGCCCGTCGAAGGCAAAGCAGACGGAATTGCTTTGGGTATATTTCAGGGTGATCAGTGCCACCAAAAGATCCGTTTTCGCCTCCTCAGGTAGCTGCTTGTTTTCCGTGACCACCTGCGTCAGCAGGTCAGAATCCAGCTTCTGCCCATTCCGTCCCTGACGGAAGCTGATGCCGAAAACCTGCTTTGTCTCCTGCTCCTGAGGGACATAGTCCGGGTCGATTATCACGATATTGTAGTTTCCTTTGCGCTTACCCTTGAGGATCTCCAACGCCTGCGGAGTATAGCCGGGGGCGATCACGCCGTCCGACACCTCCCGGGCGATCAGCGAAGCGGTCAGCGCGTCACATTCATCGCTCAACGCCACCCAATCGCCAAAGGAGCACATCCGGTCCGTACCTCTGGCACGGGCGTAGGCACAGGCAAGAGGACTTTCGTCCAGCCCCTGCACATCCTCCACAAAGCAGGCCCTTTTCAGGCTCTCCGGCAGGGGCTTTCCCACCGCCGCGGAGGTGGGGGAAACGTGCTTAAAGGAGGTGGCGCAGCACATTCCCGTAGCCTCCTTCAGCTCCTTGACCAACTGCCACGCGTTGAGGGCGTCCAGAAAATTGATGTACCCCGGTCTGCCGTTGAGCACCTGCAGCGGCAGCTCCGAGCCGTCCTCCATGAAGATGGACGCCGGCTTCTGATTGGGATTACAGCCGTATTTCAGTAAATATTCCTTCATAATAAAACCTCCAAAATTCTGTCATCGTGTGCCGCCGCAGGCGGCTGCGCTGCCTAAATACCGTGCTTATTCACGATCCTCTGCTCCCACGCCCCAGTATCCAAATCCGTATAGCGGACGAACAGAGAGATTTTATTGTCCTTGTCCAAGGCGTTCCACAGTGTGTCCGTGAATCCATCCAGATCATCCGTCATCGCCACCTGCCGGGGTTCTCCCTGAAAAGAGGGCAGCGGAGCTCCATCATGCAGATAGGTGCTTATGAAATGCCCCACCCCGGCGCGAGCCGGATATTCGTAGAAAAACCGCAAACATGCCGTCCCCTCCGGGTCGGCGGCCTTCAGAACAGACAGCTTATAGCTGCCGTCAGGCTCCTGAATACCGGAGATCCTGGGAGTCCAGTTGGGCGCGTCGTCTTCAAACTCCCGGCGGCGCAATCCCGCCTGCCAGTCCCCTCCCCGAAGCAGGCAATCCCGCAGCGTATCCGTCTGGTCGCCGTTGGTGACGATAAGCCGCCGCTCCACCTGCCGCACCGGATGATAGATGATCAAATGGGGGTCGGTCATTTTCTCCGGATCGTGCGCCTGTGTTCGGATCCCGTCCGGGGTGACGGAGAATACCCGGTTTCGGCTGTTTTCGCTGCGCCCCATGATGAAATAGGCCGCCACGCCATGGGTCCCGTCCGGGGTCACCCCCAGCACAATCCCCCGTCCGGGGTAGGAATTGCCCTGTAAAAGCTGTGTGATCGTATCCATAAAAACCTCCAAAAAAGGCACACCCAGCCGCTTACGCGCAGGTGTGCCCAGACGGTCGGCATATTCACCCGCGGTCCGTGTGGTGCTCCACTTAAAAACCGTCAGTAACGCGGGCGTTCCTTGGCATTGTACCACAGCTCCGTGCCTCCCGTCAACCGGAATCCGACCGGAGCTGTCATTTTTTAAGGAGTTTCTTTTTTTCTCTTGAATTATAATGATATTCATGTTAAAATAAGATGAATATTTATAAACTGCCGTAGTGTCGGCATCGAAGGGAGAAAAGTAGCATGAATAACAAAATTCCTTTGGCTACTCCCACCATGCATTCTGAAGAAATCAGCTTCGTACAGGAGGCATTCGACCGAAACTGGATCGCGCCGTTGGGCTTCAACTGCGACGGCTTTGAGCAGGAGCTGTGTGGCTATCTCGGCGGAGATTTGCTGGGGCTCGCGCTCTGCTCCGGCACAGCCGCTCTGCATTTGGCGGTGAAGCTGGCCGGGGTAAAGCGGGGCGATGTGGTGCTTTGCTCCGATATGACCTTCGCCGCCACCGTCAATCCCGTGTCCTATGAGGGCGGTGTGCAGGTTTTCATAGACTCGGAGCGGGATAGCTGGAATATGGATCCGGCAGCCTTGGAGCGTGCTTTTGAGAAATATCCCCACGCCAAGGCGGTGTCCCTTGTGCATCTGTACGGAACGCCTGCCAAGGTGGATGAGATCGCTGAGATCTGCCGCCGTCACAACGCGGTGCTGATCGAGGACGCGGCAGAAGCCCTGTCCGCCACCTACCGGGGACGGCAATGCGGCACCTTCGGCGACTACGGCATCCTCAGCTTCAACGGAAACAAGATCATCACCACCTCCGGCGGCGGCATGCTGCTGACCCGCAGTGCCGAAGACCGTGCCCTTGCCTTTAAGCTGGCAACACAGGCGCGGGAGCCCGCCCCTTGGTATCAGCATGAGATGATCGGCTACAACTACCGGATGTCCAACGTAGTCGCCGGCATCGGACGGGGGCAGCTCCTGCATTTGGATGAGCACCACCAAAAAAAGGCGGACATTTACCGGCGTTATCAGGAAGCGTTCCGGGATCTGCCCGTAACCATGAATCCTTACTTACCCGACACCCAGCCCAATTTCTGGCTGAGCTGTCTGCTTATCGACTCCGGCGCGGGCGATTCTATGGCACTGATGTCGCTGCTGAAGGAGCAAAACATAGAGTCCCGTCCCATTTGGAAGCCCATGCACCTGCAACCCGTTTTCGCCGGACACGATTTCATCACCGCCGGAAACGAATGTGTGGATGAAGACATTTTCGCCCGGGGACTTTGCCTGCCCTCGGACATTAAGATGACCCCCGAGGAGCAGGATCGGGTTATCACCGCCGTCCGTTCCTTCTTCGAAAAATAACCCCCCGTGCCCTCGCAATGTCATTAAGTTTAGGATGTCATTGCGAGCACCGAAGGTGCGTGGCAATCCGTAATACCCTTTTCAAACGGATTCTCACGCCTGCTGACGCAGGCTCAGAATGACAAGGGCTTTCTTAACTTAATGACATTGCCGTGCCCTCGGCCCCCGCTTTTAAGAGGGGGCTGGCAAAACACACCCGTAGGGGACGATGCCCACATCGTCCCATATCCGTCCGCGGAGCGGACACCATCATTTTGTATTTTCGAAACGGAGGCGCGATTATGTACAAAAACTGCATAAAACGCCTTCTGGACTTTGTCCTGTCCCTGGCCGCGCTGGCAGTCCTCAGCCCCGTGCTGCTGATCCTGACTGTGCTGGGAGCGGTAATGATGCGGGGCAACCCCTTCTTCACGCAGATTCGCCCGGGCAAGGACGAAAAGCTGTTCCGGCTGATCAAATTCCGCACCATGACCTGCCAGAAGGACGCGGATGGAAACCTGCTGCCGGATGAGCGGCGGCTGAACCGCTACGGGAAGCTGCTGCGCTCTACCTCCTTGGACGAGCTGCCTGAGCTGATCAACATTCTGCTGGGGCAAATGTCCGTTGTAGGCCCCCGTCCTCTGCTGGTGAAATACCTGCCTCTTTACAATGAGGAGCAGCGCAGACGGCACAGCGTCCGTCCCGGTCTGACTGGCTGGGCGCAGGTCAACGGCCGCAACGCCATTCGCTGGGAGGAAAAATTCCGGCTGGACGTGGAATATGTGGACAACCTCAGCTTTGCCATGGATCTGAAGGTCATCTTCACCACCGTGGGAAAGATTTTCAAACGGGAGGGCATCTCCTCCGACACCTCTGCAACCATGGAGGAATTCCGGGGAACGCCCCAGCAGCAGGAGGTTTGATATGGAAAAGGTAATTATTATCGGCGCCGGCGGACACGCCCGTGTGGTGGCGGACATCACGCTGCTCCGGGGCGACCGGGTGCTGGGCTTTTTGGATGACAGTCCCAACGCCGAGGGCGCGTACGGCATCCCGGTTCTGGGTGCGGTTTCCGATTTTTCCGCCTATCCCGATGCCAGCTTTATCATCGGCATCGGCAGCGCGCAGGTGCGGCAGCGTCTGGCGCGGCAGCTTGCGGGGGTTCGCTGGTATACCGCCATCCACCCCTCCGCGGTGATCTCCCCGCTGGGCGTGACCGTCGGTGAGGGCACAGTGGTAGCCGCCAATGCCTGCATCAATCCCGGCGCGCAGATCGGTGAGCATTGCATCATCAACACCGCCGCCGTGGTGGAGCACGACAACCGCATCGGCAGCTTCGCCCACATCAGCGTCGGCGCGAAGCTGGGTGGCAACGCCACCGTGGGCGAGCGGGCATGGATCGGCATCGGTGCCACCGTAAGCAACGGCGTGAGCATCTGCGCGGACTGTATGCTGGGCGCGGGCGCGGTGGCAGTGAGAGAGATCCGGCAGCGGGGTACATACGTGGGCATCCCCGCAAGGAGATTGCCATGAAGATCCTGCTGCTTGCCAATTACGACGTAGGGCTATATCAATTCCGCCGGGAGCTGATCCACGCGCTGCTGGAAAAGCACCATGTGTTGCTGTCATTGCCCTACGGAAAGCTGGTAGAGCCTTTGAAAGAGGCAGGCTGCCAGTTTCTTGACACTCCCGTAGACCGCCGGGGCATCAACCCCAAGACTGATTTGAAGCTGCTGCTGCACTACCGCAAAATGCTGAAGGCACAGCAGCCAGATCTGGTGGTCACCTATACCATCAAGCCCAATATCTACGGCGGGCTTGCCTGCCGCATGGCAAAAATCCCTTACGCCGTCAATATCACCGGCTTGGGCACGGCCTTTCAGAAAAAAGGGCTGCTGCGCGGCTTTGTGGTATTCCTTTATAAGATCGCGCTGAAAAAGGCAAAGGTGGTTTTCTTTGAAAACAGCCACAACCGCCAGATCTTCATTGACGAAAAAATCGTCCCGGCGGAAAAATGCTGCCTGCTCAGCGGCGCGGGCGTGAACCTGCGGCACTATACTCCCGCGCCCTATCCCGAAACCGGCCCCGTTCATTTCCTCTTTGTGGGTCGGGTGATGAAGGAAAAGGGCATCGAGGAGCTGTTTGCCGCCATGGAGCGGCTGCACAGCGAGGGCTGCGGCTGCTGTCTGGATGTGCTTGGGCTTCACGAGGAGGACTATGCCCAAAAAATCCAGCAGGGTCAGGCGCAGGGATGGCTGAACTACCACGGCTATCAGAGCGATGTACGCCCCTTCATCGAAAAGGCGCACTGCTTTGTACTGCCGTCCTACCATGAGGGCATGGCCAACACCAATCTGGAGTGCGCCGCCATGTGCCGCCCTCTGATCACCAGCGACATCCCCGGCTGCCGGGAAGCGGTCACGGAGTCCTCCGGAATATTATGTAAACCGCAAGACACAGAAAGCCTGTACCATGCCATGAAGCATTTTCTCTCAATTCCCTTAGAATCCCAAAAATCCATGGGCCTCTCCGCCCGCCGGCACATGGAGGAAGTATTTGATAAACAAAAAGTCGTCCAAGCCACCTTGGACGCATTAGAGCTATAAGAAAGGAGCGTCGCCATGGGTGATGTAACGCTTTCCCTGCCGGAGCGGCTGCTGCGGGGCGCGGTGCAACGGTATCAGCACGAAAAATACTGGCGTTACCGGCAAACCGTCATCGACCCGCATAAGGGTTCCCGACTGGGAGATCTGTGGCGGCTGTACTATATCAAGCGTGCCGACGCTTTCAATAATGCCTCCATGGGCACGCACCGGGGCTTTGGCGCGAAATTCGCCGAGCCGCCCCATCTTCCCCACGGGCTCAACGGCATCATCGTTTCCCACAACGCGGTCATCGGCAAGGGCTGCACCATTTTCCATCAGGTGACCATCGGGGAAGGCAAGGACGGCGCGCCCACCATTGGCGACCATGTTATGATCGGCGCAGGCGCGAAGCTGATTGGCGCAATCACCGTTGGCGACGGCGCGAAGATTGGCGCAGGCTGCATCGTCACAGAGGACATTCCCGCGGGAGCTACCGTGGTCATGGAAAAGCCCCGCATCATCAGGAGGGAACTATAGAAATGACACCTAAGATCTCCGTGCTGATGGGCATTTACAACTGTGCGCCCACCCTCCCGGCCGCAATAGACTCTATTCTCGCTCAAACCTATCCCAACTGGGAGCTGATCCTCTGCGACGACGGCTCCCGGGATGACACCTATGCCGTAGCCGAAAGCTACCGCTCCACGCACCCTGACAAAATCGTTTTGCTGAAAAACCAGCAAAACATGGGGCTGAATTTTACGCTAAACCGTTGTCTGGATGCCGCCACCGGAGAATTTATTGCCCGCATGGACGGGGATGACCTGTCTGTGCCGGAGCGGTTTGAGACGGAGCTGGCGGTGCTGTTGGCAGACCCAGATCTGTCGGTGGTAAGCTGCGCCATGTCCTATTTTGACGAGCATGGCGAATATACCAAAACCTCTCCTCTGCCGCCTTACCCCGATCCTGCCCTGCTGGTGCACGGCACGGTCCACTGTCACGCTCCCTGTATGGCACGGACGGAAGCCATCCGGGGTGTGGGCGGCTACAGCGTGGACAAGCGGCTGCTGCGGGTAGAGGACTGGCATCTGTGGCTGAAGCTGTACGCAGCCGGCGGCCGGGGAAGAAATCTTCCCGACGTGCTTTATAAAATGCGGGACGACCGCAATGCCGCAGGCCGCCGTAAATTCAAATACCGGCTTAACGAAGCCCATGTTTCCCGCTTGGCGGTGAAAACGCTTAATCTTCCCAAATGGAAATATCTATACAGTATTCGCCCGATTTTGGTTGGGCTTCTGCCCAAGCCGCTCTATCTGTTCCTGCACCGCAGAAAGATGGCACATTCCTGATTCATACAATAATGGAGGCATACGCAATTGACTAGACTATGGCTGATGCTGGGCATCTCTCTGGTGCTCGCTCTCGTAATTGAATATCGGGATGCGGTCCGGCGTCACTTAGGCTACCAAAGCAAGGAGAAGCTGGTCACTTGGATCTTGATTATCTCCATGGGCTTCTTCTGCGGTCTACGCATATGGGGCAATGATACCGTTACCTATCGGCAAATGTTTGACCAAATGCCCTCATGGGAAAAGTTTTGGGAAACCTTCGATTGGAAGTTCTCTGACGGCATCGGGTACAACATTCTGACGTGCCTGATTAAAAGCTGCGGCTTTTCCTCTCAGGACTATTTGATGATTTTCGCTTTTCTCACTGTTATCCCCTATGTCCAGTTCGTACGCCGATATTCCTGTAATATGGTCTGGGGCATCTTTTTGATGTTTGCCACCGGCTTTTACACCTTCTCCATGGCGGCCATCAAGCAGAGCCTTGCCATCGGTATCTGTCTGACGGCACTACCCTACGCCTTAGATAGAAACTGGATTCGCTTTTCCTTGATAACCATTTTAGCAAGTATGTTCCACCCCTACGCCATTGTCTATTTTATTGTGCCGCTAATGATGTTCGAGCCATGGAAGGGAAAAACACTGCTGTATATCGCATTGTTTGTGACCGCAGGCTTCGCCATGGATATGCTTATCGGCCCGGTACTGGACATCACCACCATGATGGGTGCGGAATATTCCGCCGAGGAAATGCTGGGCGAGGGCGTTAACATTTTCCGGGTTGCCGTGTGCTTTGTTCCGCTGGGCTTGGGTGTTTTCTTTGGCGGAGAGCTGTTCCAAAAAGCCTCCAGATCCGAGCATTTGATGTTCAATCTTGCCATGGTCAATGCGCTCATTATGTTTGTGGGTCTGTTTGGTACTGCCAATTATTTTGCCAGACTTGCCAACTATTTCCTTCCGGCGCAGGTGGTGACCCTGCCATGGATGATTCGCAGTGCTCATGCTCAGGACCGGCGCTGGCTGATTCCGTTATGTATTGCAGGCTATACTGTGTACTTCTATTATGAAAACGGCATTATCCGTCCCTTTGACTCTAGCTATACCCAGATGTCACTGTGGACGTATTTGTCGAATCTTTTCGGGTGATTTATGAAGAAGCTGTTATTTTTGATTCCCACCCTGAAGCACGGCGGTGCGGAAAAGGTGCTGGTAAATCTGGTGAACAATTTAGACCCACAAAAATATGACATCACCGTGCAGACCCTTTTCGATGTAGGTGTGAATAAGGCAAATTTGAAGCCACATATTCATTATCGGTCTGTTTTCAAGCGGGATTTTCGGGGAAACAATCAATTTTTTCAACTCTTTCCCGTTAAGCTGCTGTGGAAGCGGTTGGCAAAAGAGCATTACGATGTAGCGGTATCCTATTTAGAAGGGCCTACCACGCGAATTCTCAGCGGCTGCACCGACCCGGATACCACACGTATTGCATGGCTGCACATTGAGCTGAACACTCCAAGGCTGGCGGCACTTGGCTTCCGAAATGTAAAAGAAGCGCGAAAAGCCTATTCCGCCTTTGACAAAGTAGTGGCGGTATCTAAAAATGTAAAAAGCTGCTTCCTTGAGAATTTGGGGATTGACCTTCCTATTGAGATTCTATATAACACCAACGAAACCGAACAGATTCAAGACACTGCCTCCGAGCCTGCGGATGACCCCCGCTTTTTGCGGGATATTCCCTGTGTTTGCTCTGTGGCAAAGCTGATGAAGACCAAGGGCTTTGATCGGCTGCTCAAAGTTCACAGGCAGCTCCTTGACGAAGGAATTAAGCACCGGGTATATATTCTCGGCATTGGAGAGGAGCAGCGGGAGCTGGAGCGGCAAATCCAGCTTCACGGACTTCAGGATTCCTTTGTGCTGCTGGGATTTAAGAAGAATCCCTATTCCTATGTTTCCCGGTGTGACCTGTATGTCTGCTCCTCCCGGCGGGAGGGCTTCTCCACCGCGGTAACCGAGTCGCTGGTGGTAGGTACGCCGGTGGTCAGCACCGACTGCTCCGGCGCGAAAGAGCTTTTAGGCGAAAGCAATGAATACGGGCTTGTGGTGGAAAACAGCACCGAGGGGATCTATCAGGGCATGAAGAAGATTCTGTCCGACCCGGAGCTGCTGGCCCACTACAAGGAAAAAGCAAAGGAGCGGGGCAGCTTCTTCAGCCGGACGGAAACCGTGCGGGCAGTGGAGGAAATGCTGGACGCTCTGTAAGGAGAAAATTATGCGAATCTGCATTTTGGAAGGAGATATGTCCCGCTGCGGCGGCACGGAGCGGATGGCGGCGTGGCTTGCCAACGCCCTTTGCCCCACCCATGAGGTACATATGCTCAGCCTTCGGCTTGAAAAGGGAAATGTTTTTTATTCCCTGCAGCCAAAGGTAACCCATGAAGTGGTCCCTCCCTCCCCCGGCAAGCTGGGGATTCTTAAGCAGATTCGTTGGATTCATAACTATTTAAAGAGTAACCAAATTGACCGTGTCGTCAATGTAGACATGGGCATGGGGTTTTACGGCATCCTCGCCGCCAAGGGCACATCTGCCCGGGTCATCACATGGGAGCACGGTAATTATTATAACAACTGGGGTTCTCGACTGTTCCCCCATCTGCGCCGCTACGCCGCTAAAAAAAGTGACACGGTGGTGCTGCTGACCGAAAAGGACAGACAAAATTACCACCAAAACATCAAAAATCATGCTCCTATCACCGTGATTGGCAATCCCGCCGTCCGCCATGACCATCCCTATAATCTTTCCTCCCGAACGATTCTTTCGGTGGGGCATCTGTTGGAGAACAAGGGCTATCACCGGGTGGTGGAGATTGGAAAGAAAATCCTTCCCGCCCGTCCCGACTGGAAATGGGTAATCTGCGGCGAAGGGCCGGAACGGGCACGGCTGGAAACCGCCATCCGGGAAGCGGGCTTGGAAGCCCAGATTCTGCTGCCCGGATTGACCCGGGATATGGATGCCCAATACCAAGCCGCCGCCATTCAGGTTTTGACCTCCGACATGGAAGGGTTGCCTATGACTCTTTTGGAGGGCAAGGGCTGGGGACTTCCCCTGATTGCCTTCGACATCATGACCGGCCCCAGCGACATCATTGCCAATGGCGTGAACGGCTATCTGATCGAACCCTTTGACTTGGACGCTATGGCAGATAAGCTGGCTGCGCTGATGGACGATGTCCACCTGCGTGAGAAAATGTCACACGTATCCGTCAACGGACTGGAACAGTACGCAAGCGAAGCCATTACCCAACAATGGCAACGCCTGCTCAAGGAGATTTGAATGGAGCAGCTTGTAAGTATCATCGTACCGATTTACAAAGTAGAGGAATATCTGCCTGCGTGCGTAGAGTCCATTCTGAACCAAACTCATCGCGCGCTTCAGATCATCCTTGTAGATGACGGCTCTCCCGACCGCTGTGGAGAGCTTTGCGACGGTTACGGAAGGCTTGATCCCCGAATCACGGTCATTCACAAGGAAAACGGCGGTCTGTCCGATGCCCGGAACGCCGGTATGTCCATCGCCACCGGCGAGTTTCTGATGTTTGTAGACAGCGACGATCTGCTCCCTGCCGACGCTGTGGAAGTCCTTCTGCGTCTGGCGTTGGAGAAGGATGCACCTTTGGTGATTGGAGCCAACGCCCGGTTCGAAAACGCCCCCGTTATGCCGGACGATTCCACCTTTTCCTCCCATGTGCTTTCCAAGACAGAGGCTATGGGGGATATGTTCTATAACGGCTGCGCCGCTTGGGCACGGCTGTACCGCAAAGAGCTTCACGAGGGAATCCTGTTCCCCTGTGGAGAGATCAATGAGGATGAAGCCATTGTGCTGCACCTGCTGGAACGCTGCCAACAGGTAGTCAAGACGGACAAGATCGTCTATCACTACCGATGCCGGGAGGAAAGTATCACCACCACCGGCTTTTCCCGCAAAAAACTGGCATGGATGCGGCATTGCAAGGATAATTTGGAATATATCCGGGATAAGCATCCTGAATTAGAGAGCTACGCCGCCCAGCGGTATCGGGGAAGCCTCCTGTGGTCTTTAACGGAGATTGCGTTATCTGACGTGGATTTTACCGAAGAAATTCAGCAATTGCGTGCACAGATAAAGTTGGAACGCAAGCTGTTCCGTTCTATCCCATTTGACAGCAAGCAGGAGCAGATTCGTTTCATTGCGCTTACATACTTGCCCTTTGGCATATACCGCGCATTGATTCGGCTTAAAAGAGGTTGCTGATATGAAACACGAATTTTGGACCATTGCCTACCGCCCCCGTGGCGAAAAGACCCTTCCCGAAAATACCGCAACGCCTTTTCGGGTGATTCCCAACACATGGCGGTACTGGGCTGCAGACCCTCATCTTTTTGAGGAAGGCGGAAAAACTTGGGTCTTTGCGGAATTATATGACCGGGTACTGCGCCGGGGCGTAATCGGTTGCTGCTACATAACGGAAAACGGCGCGTCCCCTTGGAAAGTGGCATTGAATATGCCCTTCCACCTGTCCTACCCCCACCTTTTCC